>JAQSDT010000349.1 GCA_029946075.1 bacterium
GCGTCCGAACTAGCTTCGTAGGGTAGACAAAGGCGCTTGCGCCGTGCCCAACGTCCGTCAGCGAAATTCATCGTGAATGGTGGGCACGCGATCGGGCGCACATACGCGCGACCCGTTGGCTTTGCCCCCCTACGAAGCCTCAGTAATTGGTCGCGGACTTCTCGTTCGGGATGCCGTCGATCGGGCACTCATCCGTCCCCGCCGTGGGGCGGGTCATTGCCTCGACCATCTCGCGCGTGCCCTCGGGATCGGAGATCCACTTCGAATAGAAATCATAAGGGCAAGTCGCCAGGCCTTTCGCGCTTTCGCCGGAATTGATCATGCCGGTGTAGCCGCGATGCAGCAGCTTGAAGAGATGGTTCTGCGACTGGCCGTTGCGACGGGCGTCCCGGATCAGGCTCTTCGACAGGCCCGCATACTGGATGCCGTATTCCTCCTCACCGGTTTCGCCGAGCGTGCGGCCGTCGAAGCCGATGATCGCGGAGTGGCCAAAGTAGGAATAGACGCCGTCGAAGCCGGCGGCGTTGGCAACCGCCACATAGACGTTGTTGGCCCAGGCCATCGCCTTGGAAATCAGGATCTGCTGCTCCTTGGCCGGATACATGTAGCCCTGGCAGCGCACGATCAACTCGGCGCCCTTCATCGCGCAGTCGCGCCAGATTTCCGGGAAATTGCCGTCGTCGCAGATGATGAGGCTGACCTTGAGGCCCTTCGGTCCTTCGGTCATGTAGGTGCAGTTGCCGGGATACCAGCCCTCGATCGGCACCCACGGCATGATCTTGCGGTACTTCTGAACGATCTCGCCCCTGTCGTTCATCAGGATCAGCGTGTTGTACGGCGCCTTGTTCGGATGCTCCTCATGGCGCTCGCCGGTCAGCGAGAACACGCCCCACACTTTCGCCTTGCGGCAGGCTGCGGCGAAGATTTCGGTTTCCTCCCCCGGCACCTGCGACGCGGTCTCGTACATCTCCCTGGAGTCGTACATGATGCCTTGCGTGGAATATTCCGGGAAGATCACCAGATCCATGCCGGGCAGACCGAGCTTCATGCCGACGATCATGTCGGCGATCTTGCGCGCATTATCGAGCACCTCGGCCTTGGTGTGGAGGCGCGGCATCTTGTAATTGACGACGGCGACACCGACGACGTCGTTGCTCGAGGAAATGTCACCGTGAAGCATGGGGATCGCCTTCTGTTATGGTTTGACCGTTTTTAGTGGCTGATCATCCAGGGCCGCGCGGTGGGAAACCCTTTCGCGCCGCCCTTCGTCTTCGTCACCAGCCGCGCCGGCTTTTTGCTCGACCCGGAACAGCAGCCGCAGCCGGGGCCGTGCGAGGCCTTGTATTCGCCCAGCGTCTTTGGCGCGTGCGCGCTGCGCTCGTTGGTGGCGATCGCCTTCCGCTTGTCGGAGGGCATGCAGAGAAACGCCGGCGCCCTGAGGATCGCGCGCGGCGATTCGCTGGCGCAATGCGGGCAGTCCTGCGGGTCGTCGCTTTCGGCCATCGGCCGCATGTCGGTGAACGGGCCGCATTCGTCGCAGAGATAGTCGTAGAAGGGCATGTCAAAATCCTCGCGCTGTTGCACGTCGGATGCGGGGCGGCCGGTACGCCGCCGTCCCGCATCCATCTCGCGCAGGGATTACTTGTCCGGCGACAACGGCATCTGGATCGAACCGTCGATATGTTTGATCGGGCCCGCCGACGACGGCATGATGTCGAAGTCAAAGATCTCCGTCGGCAGCCACAGCGTAGCGCAGGCGTTGGGCACGTCGACGACCCCCGAGATATGCCCCTGGCACGGCGCAGTGCCGAGGATCGAGTAGGCCTGCGCGCCGGAGTAGCCGAACTTCTTCAGGTACTCGATCGCGTTCAGACAGGCCTGGCGGTACGCGATATGAACGTCGAGGTAATGCTGCTTGCCGGCCTCGTCGACCGAGATGCCCTCGAAGATCAGGTAGTCCTTGTAGTTCGGCGTGATCGGCGACGGCTTGAACACGGGATTCTTGATACCGTATTTGGCCACACCGTCCTTGATGACATCGACCTTCAGATGCAGCCAGCCGGCCATTTCGATCGCGCCGCAGAAAGTGATTTCGCCGTCGCCCTGGCTGAAATGCAGGTCGCCCATCGACAGGCCCGCGCCCGGCACATAGACCGGGAAGTAGATCTTCGAACCACGCGACAGGTCCTTGATATCGCAATTGCCGCCATGTTCGCGCGGCGGCACGGTGCGGGCACCCTCGGCGCCGATTTTGGTCTTGGCATCGCCCTTGGCGCGGCCGGCATGCGCGGTCGCGGCGAACGGCGGATTGGCCAGACCGGGCACGCGGGTCGGGTTGGTCGCGATCAGCGCGGCCTCGCGCTCATTCCAGGTCGCCAGCATTTTCGGATCGGGCAGACAGCCGATCAGGCCGGGATGGATCAGGCCGGCGAAGTTGACGCCGGGAATGTGCCGCGACGAGGTGTAGAGACCCTTGATGTCCCAGATCGACTTCTGCGCCAGCGGGAAATGGTCGGTCAGGAAGCCGCCGCCATTCTGCTTGGAGAAGAAGCCGTTGAAACCCCAGAGGCTCTCCTTCAGCGGACCGACGTCGAGCAGGTCGACGACCAGGAGATCGCCGGGCTCGGCACCCTTGACGCCGATCGGGCCGGACAGGAAGTGCACGATCGACAGATCGATGTCGCGCACGTCGTCCGCGGAATCGTTGTTCTTGATGAAGCCGCCGGTCCAGTCGACGGTCTCGATGATGAAGTCGTCGCCCGGATTGACCCACGCCACGATCGGAATATCCGGATGCCAGCGGTTGTGGATCATGTCGTTGTCGTAGGCCGACTTCGAAAGATCGACCTTGATCAGTGTATCTGGCATCGATAGCTCCCCTTTTTAGACAGCACGGTTACGAATTAAACGGACAAATATTTCGAGATTTGCGCGGCATCGACGCCTTCGCGCGGATCGTCGCGGACGATCTCGCCGTTCTCGATGACGAGGACGCGGTCGGCGACGTCGAGCGCGAAGCTCAACACCTGTTCGGAGACGACGATGGACAGGCCGCGCTCGTCGCGAATGCGCTTCAAGGTGCGCGCCATGTCCTTGATGATGGAGGGCTGGATGCCTTCGGTCGGCTCGTCCAGCAGCAGCACCTTCGGCTTGGTGGCGAGCGCGCGGGCGATCGCCAGCTGCTGCTGCTGACCGCCGGACAAATTGCCGCCGCGACGGTTCTTCATCTCCAGCAGCACCGGAAACAACTCGTAGATGTTGCCGGGCACTTCGGTTTCACCGGACACGACGAGCCCGGTCTCGATGTTCTCCTTCACCGTCATGGTGGAAAAAATCATGCGGCCCTGCGGCACGTAGGCCAGACCCTTGGCGACCCGCTGAAAACTCTGCATCGCGCTGAGTTCGGTGCCTTCCATCTTCACCGACCCGCTCTTGGTGGGCAGGATGCCCATCAGCGATTTCATCAGCGTGGTCTTGCCCATGCCGTTGCGGCCCATGATCGCCACGATCTCGTTGGGCGCGACGGATACGTTGAGGCCGTGCAGCACCTCGCTCTGGCCGTAAGCGACGTGAAGATCCGAAATTGCCAGCATCGATGCGTGCTCCGTTAATTCAGTGTCCGAGGTAGACTTCGATCACCTTGGGATCGTTCTTCACCTTTTCCATCGTGCCCTCCGACAGGATCTGGCCCTGATGCAGCACCGTGACCTTGTGGGCGATGTCCTCGACGAATTTCATGTCGTGTTCGATCACCAGCACCGAACGGTCCTTGATGATGCGGTTGAGCAGTTCGGCGGTCTTGGCGCGTTCGGAGACGCTCATGCCGGCGACGGGCTCGTCCAACATCAGCAGATCCGGGTCCTGGATCAGCAGCATGCCGATCTCGAGCCATTGCTTCTGGCCGTGGCTGAGCTGGTCCGCATAGGTTTCGAGGCGATCTTTCAGGAAGATCATCTCGGCGACCTCCTCGACGCGCTGCTTCACCGCGGCGTCGCGCTGAAAGATCAGCGAGCCGAACACGGTGCGGCCGCGCGGATAGGAAATTTCCAGGTTCTCGAACACCGTCAGGTCTTCGAATACCGACGGCGTCTGGAACTTGCGGCCGACACCGGTCTGCACGATCTCGTTCTCTTTCAGCTTGGTCAGTTCCTTGCCGCGGAACTGGATCGAGCCGGAGGTGGCCTTGGTCTTGCCGCAGATCAGATCGAGCACGGTGGTCTTGCCGGCGCCGTTGGGGCCGATGATGACGCGGATCTCGTTCTCCTC
>JAQSDT010000350.1 GCA_029946075.1 bacterium
AGCAACGCCGGCGCGACGGCATCGAGATCGAGGACGCCACCTGGGACAAGCTCAAGGCGCTGGCGACCGATTACAAGATGGCCGCCGAACTCGACCTGAAATGAAACCAGACCCCACGCGCACAAGGAGAACCGCATGACACGGCAAATGGCGCTGGTCGGATTCCTGCAGGCCCAGAACTGTACCAATTTGCCGAGTTCGTGGCGGCACCCGGACTCGCGCGACGATTCGATGACGGCAGACTACTACCAGGAGATCGCGCGGATTCTCGAAGCCGGCAAGTTCCACATGGCGTTCTTCGACGATCGCCTTGCGATGCCGGACCGTTACGGCAACGACCACGCGCACACCGTCGAATACGGCATCCGCTGCGTGAAGATGGATCCGCTGGTGGTGCTGACCACCATGGGCATGGTCACGACCAGGCTCGGGCTGGGATCGACCGCCTCGACGACCTATTTCGAGCCGTTCGACGTCGCGCGCCGTTTCGCTACCCTCGACTTGATGTCGGGCGGCCGTGCGGGCTGGAACGTCGTCACCTCGCTCAATGACGGCGAGGCCCACAACATGGGCAAGGACGCCCACCTCGAACATGATCTGCGCTACGACCGCGCCGATGAATTCATGGAGATCGTGCTCGGCCATTGGGACACCTGGGAAGACGGCTCGCTGATCATGGACAAGAAGACCGGCCGCTTCGCCGATCCGGCCAAGGTCAAGCGGCTCGACCACAAGGGCGAATACTACAAATCGCGCGGGCCGTTCACGGTGCCGCGCTCGGCACAGGGCCATCCCGTCATCATTCAGGCCGGAGCTTCCGGTCGCGGGCAACGCTTCGCCGGACGCTGGGGTGAGGTGATCTTCACCGCCGCCCGCAACGTCGCGGCGGCCAAGGAAGGCTATGCGGCGGTCCGCAGCGAGGCGGCGAAAGCCGGCCGCGATCCGGAGCAGATGCGCCTTTGCAATCTGACGACGCCGGTCTGCGCCGCGACCAAAGCCGAAGCCGAAGACAAGATGGCCGTCATCAACAAGCTGCCGCTGGAGATCGACGCGCTGTCGCTGCTGGCGGAAGCCCTGAATTTCGACTTCGCCACAAAACCGCTCGACGAGCCGCTGACAACGGAAGACCTCAAGAGCATGCAGGGTATTCTCGGCATTCGCGACGGCGTGCTGAAGACGTCTGGCAAGAGCAATCCGAGCGCCCGCGACTTCGTGACGTTCTCGGGCCGCGGGCAGGTGCATGACGCCATCGTCGGCGGCCCGAAGGAGGTTGCGGACAAACTCGAGGAGATGTTCGTCGAGCGCGGCTGCGACGGTTTTGTGATTGCCGCCACCATCGTGCCCGGCTCGTACGCCGACTTCGTCAAGCACATCGTGCCGGAACTGCAGCGCCGCGGCCTGTTCCACAAGGATTATGCCGGCAAGACGCTGCGCGAAAATCTCGGCCTGCAGCGCCCCGCTGCCGGCGCCTGGAAAACATCGCCGCAGGCTGCGGCCGAATAACAAAAAGAGGAACCACCATGCGCTGGCTGAAATTTACCGCCGCCGGAAAGACATCCTGGGGCCTTGCCGAGGGCGACAAGGTCACAGCAGTGAACGGTGACCCGTTCGGCGAATGGCAGAAGACGGCGCAGTCCCATGCGTTGAAGGACGTCAAGATCGAACTGCCGCTGGTGCCCCGCACTTTCTATTGCGTCGGCCTGAACTATCTCAAGCATCTGAAGGAAGCCGCCGACAAGGCCGGCACCGTGCCGAACGTGCCCGACCGGCCGGAGATCGGTTACCGTGCGCAGAACGCGCTGATCGCCCATGACGAGGAAGTGGTCATTCCTGCGATCGCCACCGAGAAGATTCACTACGAGGGCGAGCTCGTGGTCGTGATCGGCAAGAAGGCAAAACACCTGACCGAAGCCAATGCGATGTCGTGCGTGTTCGGCTACACCATCGGCAACGACGTCAGCGAGCGCAGCTGGCAAAAGGCCGATCGCGGCCTGTGGCGCTCCAAGAACGCCGACACGTTCAAGCCGATGGGCCCGTGGATCGAAACCGATGTCGATCTCGACAAAATGGAAACCGCGATCCGCGTCAACGGCAGGGAAACCGGCCGCTTCCGCACCAACGAGATGATTTTCGGCATCGTGCCGTTCATCGTCGAACTGACCAAATATTTCACGCTGTGGCCGGGCGACGTGATCTGGATGGGCACCGACGGCGCCTCGCCGGACATCAGGGCCGGCGACGTCGTCGAGATCGATATTACGGGGATCGGGACGCTGCGGAACAGGTTTGTGAGAGAGAAGATCTAGCGTCCCCAGAAATGAGGACAGGCGCTCGAACCGGCGACAGGTAGAATTCGGGTTGACGGATACCTATTCGCACGGAGGATCATCATGGCTCGCAGTTCCATCCTGCTCGGCTCGGCCCTTACGAGCCTTGTCCTTGCCGCGGCATTTCCCGCAACGGCCCAACCCGCGATCAATCTCGATCAACTGACCGCGACGCAGGCTGCCGCCGACATCTGCGCCGGCAAGATCACCAGCAAGGCGTTGACCGCGGCTGCGCTGGCGCGCGCCAAGGCGAAGGGCGAGCTCAATGCCTTCATCACGCTGGACGGGGCCGGCGCGATGAAAGCCGCGGAAGCCTTCGACGCCGGCCGCAGGAAAGGCGCGTGCAGGCCGCTCGGCGGCGTGCCGATCGTCATCAAGGACAATATCGAGGTCGCCGGTCTTCCCAGCTCGGCCGGAACGCCGGCGCTGAAGGGGTTTGTGCCGAAAAAGGATGCGCCGGTGGCGGCAAAACTGCGCGCGGCGGGCGCCATCATCATCGGCAAGACCAACATGCATGAGCTCGCCTTCGGCATCTCCGGCTACAATGCCGCGTTCAAGACCGGCGCGGAATCCGGGGTGCGCAACGCCTATGACGCGACGAAGATTGCCGGCGGCTCCTCATCAGGAACGGGCGCATCTATCGGAGCGCGCATCGTGACCGCAGGGCTCGGCACCGACACCGGCGGCTCGGTCAGGGTGCCCTGCGCGCTGAACGGCTGCGCCTCGCTGCGTCCGACCGTCGGCCGCTATCCGCAAGCCGGGATCGCGCCGATATCGCACACCCGCGACACCGCCGGCCCGATGGCTTCCACCATCGCCGACGTGGCAGCGCTCGACCGCGCCATCGCCGGCGGCGGCGCGGTGGCGCCCGCCGATCTGAAAAAGGTTCGCATCGGTATCGACAAATCGATGCTGGCCAATCTCGACGGTGATACCGAGACCGCCTTCAAGGCCGCGCTGGAGAAGCTCAAGGCAAGCGGCGTGACGGTGGTCGATATCGACATGCCAAAGCTTGCCGAGCTGAACGGCCAGATCGGATTTCCGCTCGCCCTGTACGAGGCCTATGACGACATGGTCGCCTACCTGAAGAAGAGCGGCAGCGGCGTCAGCATCGAAGATCTCGCCAAGGCGATCGCCAGCCCGGACGTGAAGGGCACTTATGACGGGCTGGTCATCCCGCGCAAGCTGCCGGGGCCGAACAACACGGTCACTGAGGCCAAGCCGGCCTATGACGCCGCCATGAAGACCGCACGGCCCGCGCTGCAGGCGCTCTATCGCGATACGTTCGCCAAGAACAAGCTCGATGCCATCGCCTTCCCGACCGTGCCGAAGGTCGCGATCGCATCAAATCCTGACTCGTCGAGCCTCGCCAACTTCCTGCTGTTCATCCAGAACACCGATCCCGGCAGCAATGCCGGCGTCCCCGGCATCCAGCTTCCGATTGCGTTGGGCGCATCGAGCAAACTGCCTGTCGGTCTCGAGCTCGATGGGCCTGCGGGGAGCGATCGCAAATTGCTCGCGGTCGGCATGGCGATGGAGAAGGTATTCGGCCGGCTGCCGCCGCCGTCGCGCTAGACCCCGGGCGCGCGGCGCTAGTGCCGGGCAAACAGGCTGGCGACGCCGCTGCGGCGGCGGACGCTGAGCTTGGCGAAGATGCGTTCGATATGGGTGCGGACGGTCGAGACCTCGACCTGCAGCCGGTGCGCGATTTCCTTGTCGCTGAGATCGTCCGATATCATGCGCGCAATCTCGAACTCGCGAACCGAGAGTTTCAGGATCGGCGAGCCCTCGGCGGCGATGGCCACCGCTCCACCGGCTGCCCGGACCAGCGCCCCGGTGAAGGCCGGCTCGATCAGCCGCAACAGTTCCAGCG
The DNA here is from genome assembly GCA_029946075.1 of bacterium. Taxonomy (GTDB): domain Bacteria; phylum Pseudomonadota; class Alphaproteobacteria; order Rhizobiales; family Xanthobacteraceae; genus Bradyrhizobium. The sequence goes on from JAQSDT010000350.1 coordinate 4,201, forward strand.
TATGCGCATCGAAATTCTCGCGCCGCCGGCCACGCCAGATCCTGACGTCGCCGATGTTGCGGCCG
>JAQSDT010000351.1 GCA_029946075.1 bacterium
CCAGACCGGAACCTGTGCCGTCGCCGCAACCGGACTTCGCCTTGCTCGACAAGCCAGCCGCGGCGAGCGCGCCGCCTTCGCCGGCGCCGTCGCAGCCCGCCGCGAAAGCGCAAAAGCAGGCGGTGCGGCCGGCGGCGGCTCCTCAGGCATCACCGCCACCGGCCGCGGCTTCCGCCTACAAGCCGCCGGAGCCCGACGTCTCGATCAAATATCAGGTGCTGCTGGGGTTGCCGCCCGACCTTTCGCCGGCCGTCTCGCCGGCACCGGTGCAGGCCACGGCCAAGGGCGACGATAATTTCGACGCGCCGGCGACGCAGTCCGCCGACATCGCGGGCAGCCTTGTCGCGCAATTCCGCCGCCATCTGAGGACCTGTTCGAAGCTGCCGGCCGCGCTCGGCCGCGGCGACGACGTCAAGGTCAAGCTGCGCGTGCAGATGAACCAGGACGGCAAGCTGGCGGCAGAGCCGATCCTGATCGAGGCGAGCGCGTCGATGAAGGGTCCGCTGCTGATGCAGAGCGCGATCCGCGCGCTGGAAGCCTGCCAGCCCTACGCCATGCTGCCGGTCGATCGTTATGGCGAATGGAAAGTGCTCGACCTCAGCTTTACGCCGCAGGATTTTTCCGCTTCGTAGCTTGCCTTATCTTGCGCATGATCTCCGCGCAAACGCGTGCCGCGTTTGTCGCGCGGGAAAACCGGTACCCACTTTTCCGGATCATGCTCAACTCCCCATCGCCCGCCACGCATTCGAGGCGAACTGCCGCCGCCACGTCACGACCACGACCATCGCTGTGGTGATGAACAGCACCCACGGGCTGACGAACCAGCCGAGATAGCCGAGCGCAAAGAAGAACGAGCGCTGGCCGCGGTTGAAATGCTGGCCGGCGGATTCGAACAGGCGCGTGGTGCGAATGACGTGCGCTTCGGCTTCCGGCGTGCCCTTTTGCGTCGATGGCGGCATCGCGCCGAGCAGGATCGCGACATAGTTGAACAGGCGGTAGGCCCAGGAGAATTTGAAGAAGGCGTAGATGAAGATCAGGATCAGCCCGACGCATTTGATCTCCCACAGCGCCGGCGAGGGGCTGAGATCGATCGGCAGCGCGCCAAGCACCGCCAATGCGTCGTTGGTGGCGCGCAGCAGCGCGAGACCGCCGCCGATCGCGATCAGGCTGCTGGAGGCAAAGAACGCGGTGCCGTTCTGCAGCGACGACATGATTTGCATGTCGACCATGCGGGTCTCGCGGTCGAGCAGGTTTCGGATCCAGACCTCGCGATAGATGTGCATACGGGCGGACAGGCTGTCACGGCCATAGGCGGTCCGCTCGAGGGTGTAGGCATAGACCGTCCATTCCACCACGAAGAAGGTGATGGCAGCGATGTCGACGAGATTGGCGGGCATGCTGCACTCTCCGTGATCGTGCTGACGCATCCGATGTACAGGTTGAACGCGTACGGCGCACTATGGCATTATCGGAATCCCAACAGGATTCCCGCGCAAATGTTGAAACTGGTCATCGGCAACAAGAACTATTCCTCATGGTCGATGCGGCCCTGGCTGGCGCTACGCGCCAACGATATCCCGTTCGAGGAAGTCTTCATTCCGCTCTACACCGACGACAAGGCCGACAAGGACCGGATCCTGGGCTATTCGCGGGCGGGCAAGGTGCCGGCGCTGATCGACGGCGATCTGACGGTGTGGGACTCGCTGTCGATCGTCGAATATCTCGCCGAGAGGTTTCCGCAGAGCCGGCTGTGGCCGGACGACCGCGCCCGCCGCGCGCATGCGCGGTCGATCTCGGCCGAGATGCATTCCGGCTTCATCCCGCTACGCAATGAGTGCGGCATGAACCTGCACCGGTCGGTCGGCCCGGTCGCATTGTCGGACGATGCGCGCGCCAACGTCGCCCGGGTTTTGGAGATCTGGTCGGATTGCTATCGCCGATACGGCAAGGAGGGGCCGTTCCTGTTCGGCGCCTTCGGCGGCACCGATGCGATGTACGGGCCCGTGGTGCATCGCTTCCGCACCTATGCGATCGAGGTGACCGGCGATGCCCGGCACTATTACGAGGCGATGCTGGCGCTGCCGGCGTTCCAGCAATGGACCCGCGAGGGCCTTGCCGAAACGCTCGTGATCGAGAAGTTCGAGACTGTCTGAAAAAGAGGCAGGGCGCGGTCGTCCAAATTCCGCAATGCGGTTCCGCCCGGGCGATCCGGGCGGGCGATTTCGACGGCTTCATGGCCGCCATGCGGTTCGCCGGAAGGCCCCAAATTCCTGTCTAGTGCGCTGTAAAATATAAAGAAATTCAATCAGGGCGGTGCCCCGATGATGCTGGCTTTTTGGCGGCCGGGTGTGCTAGGTTGACGCAGGGTTCTCAAGTCGGCCGAAAGCTAGTGGGGATCATGAGCGCGGCCGACGTTCTTGCGTGGATGGAGAGGGCGTTGAAGCATAAGTACTCCGTTGGAGAGACTGTCTATTTCACTGCCAGCAATGTTGCCCGACCAGCCGCCAGCGGCACCTATGAGGTGATCCGGCTGCTGCCGACCGACGGCGACGACTGCCAGTACCGGATCAAAAGTTCGACAGAGGCTTTCGAACGGGTCGCCAAGGAAAGCCAGCTCGCCGTCTCCTGAACTGGTTGTGCGTGCGTCAAGCGCCTGTTGACGGGGTTCCATCGGGAATGCCGTCAAAAGGCCCGGTTCGCAGAACCATTCTGCCGAAGCAGTTTGCGTGAGGTTGCATTCGCTTCTGCTGATCGTGTTTGATGACGCGCTGAGGGACACCGCGCATGAACTGGGCCTGGGCTTCGTCGCTGGATCACGTCTGGCGCTCGCAAAGCTTTCCGATGTGGTTGACGCTGGCCGCGGCGGGATTCTTCGGGGGCATCGTCCTGATCACGCTGCTCCGCGCGGAGAAATCCGTAGCCAACGGCGCGCTGACCGTCATCACGCTGCTGGCGATCGGCGTTGCTTCGGCCGCGACCATGCGCAGCTTCGGGGCGGGCGAGGGCGCCGCCATGGCGGAGACCCGTCCGACGCCGCAGGGCGCCTCGCTGCCGCAACTGTCCTGCATCGACGATCTCGCCGGCGATGCCGTGCTCAATGCCTGCGAAAAGGTGCTGTTCGGTTCGGCGGAATCTGCGGCCGCCGCAGTCGCCTATGCAGCCGCGCAGATCTCGCGGTTGACCGCTGCCGGCGAAGTTGCCGCCGTCGGCAAGACTGCAAGTTCCGAACTGCTCTCGCTGCGCCGCGCCGTCGAGCGCGACCGCTACGGGCTGATGGCTTACGTGTTGATGGCGCGGGACCATTGCACGCCCGCCGCGTGTCCGGCGTTCCGATCGCTGGGTGATTTTCGTCAGGTCGCGGCCAATATGAGCGATCGTGTCTATGAGGGCATGATTTCGCGCCACGCTTCGTCGTGGAATGCCCCGGTACTTTCTTCGCCGCCGCCGGCATCGCCGGGAGGGCTGCTGGCGACGCTGCCGCCTTCGATGCCAACGGGCAAGCCCACCACCGCCGAATTCCCGAGTTCGTCCAATACCCCGCCGGTGAACATCATGCTGCCGGAGCCGCCGCTCGGCGCTGCGCCGAAACCGTCAGGCAGCGGTGCGGCACCGGCCGCGCCGCGGCCGGCCGCTGCAGCAGCGCCGCCACCTGCCTCGGCGCAGGCACAGCCCGCAGCGAAGAAGCCGCCGCCGGCGAAACGCCCGCCCGCCGCGCCGGCCGCTCCGGTACAAATCGCACCGACGGCCTCGGCGCCCACAGCTACTAACGAGGAGTGATCTTTCCAAAGCCCGCGCGGGCCGCTACATCGGCCTGATCATGCCGCTTCATATCCTCAAGCTTGCCGTCGGCTGCGAGTCCGTCAAGGAACTCAAGGCACGGGTCGCCGAACGCGCGGCCCTGGCCAGGAAGAATGGCCAGCCGCTCCGCCACGTCCACATCACGCGGATGACGCCGAAGCGCGACGAGGAAATCCTCGCCGGCGGGTCGCTCTACTGGGTGATCAAGGGCGAAATCGCCGCCCGCGAAAAGATCATCGCGATCGAGCCGTTCCGCGACAAGGACGGCATCGGAAGATGCCGGATCGTGATGCAGCCGAAAGTGTTCGCCGTGTCGCCGCGGCCGATGCGCCCGTTCCAGGGCTGGCGCTATCTGACGGACGATGCCGCGCCGGCAGACCTCACCAAATCCTCAGCGGCGAGCGTGGCCTCGATGCCCGAGCCGATGCGCCGGGAATTGCGCGACCTCGGACTGCTCTGATTTTG
>JAQSDT010000352.1 GCA_029946075.1 bacterium
GACCAGATCATGCTGGTGACCGACAAGGGGCAGCTGATCCGCTGCCCGGTCGAGGGCATCCGCGTCGCCGGCCGCTCGACCCAGGGCGTCATCGTGTTCGATACCGCCGAGGACGAGCATGTGGTGTCCGTCGAGCATATCGGCGACGACGGGGAGAATGGCGAGAACGGCAACGGCGGTTAGAGCGTTTTCCAGCGAAGTGGAAACCGGTTCGCGTCAAGAAAACGCGTCAAATGGAAATCTGGAGCTTCGTTCCGATTCTAGCGGAACGGGGCGCCAGAACGCAGTTGGCGAGTAGGGGGATCCCTATTCGCCACGCTCTGATGCTGTTGCCGAAGCGCCAAAATGGGCTTCGATGTCGGGGCTTGCGATCACGCGCCTGATCAGGACCTCAGCAGCGTTGCAGCCTTCTCCAGCGCGATCGGCGAGTCATCGAGCAGCAGGTCGATGGCTTCATCTTCCCACTTCATGGAAGCGATGCTGAAGGAAGCATCACGTTGCAAGCGGTGCTCCAGCACGAAACGCGCCAGCAACAATCGCCTTGCATCCCCACCGGAAGCGCCGAGGCGCGCTCCCTCCGCAGCCATGAGAACCATGGTCGCGGCGTGGTAGAGCATACCCCCGGCTACGCGGCAGAAGCGCTCGTTCTCCGGTTCGGCGGCGACTTCCTCGGCAAAGCTGAATGCCTGCGCCACGCTGTGCTCGAGCCGGGTGCGGAACTGCCCCGGAACACCCTCCGCCGCAGCGAGACGCTCGGCGAGATCCTTCCTGAGAGCCACATGCGCCCGCTCCTTTTTCATCGAACGGTGGATCGCATCGAGCGCATTGATATTGCTGGTGCCATCCCAGAGTACGCCGAGATGGGCATCCCGGATCAGCTTGGCATTCGGCCAGTCCTCTATGTAGCCATTGCCTCCGCGCGCTTCCATCGAACCTGTGGCGACGGTCACGTTGTCCCGGCACGCGCGATATTTGCAGACCGGCGTCATAATGCGCAGGATCTTCTGCGCAGCCGGATCGGCCTCGCTCGCTGACATCATGCCGGTATACATCAGTGCGGAGAGCGCCTGCTCCGTCGGGACCACCAGCTTCATGAGCTGCCGGCGCATCAGCGGGTGATCGATCACGGCTTTTCCGAACGCGTTTCGGTTGCGTGCGGCCACCAGCGCTTCGTTCAGGCAGCGACGCATCATGCCCGCCGCGCGCGCCAGGTGCGACACGCGGCTTGAATTGACCATTTCAAGCATCTGCTTGAGCCCGCGGCCGAGATCGCCGAGCTGATAGGCGATGGCGCCTTCAAGGCGCACCTCGCCGCTGGCCATGGATTTGCTGCCCAGCTTGTCCTTGATCCGCACAACACGATATGCGTTTCGCGTGCCGTCCTCGAGCGTCCTGGGCATCACGAAGAGCCCGAGGCCCTTTCCGCCCGCGACAGCGCCTTCGGGACGTGCGAGCAGGACGACCACCTCGGCACTGACGTTGGAGCAGAACCACTTTTCGCCCCAGAGCCGCCAATGGTCGCCATCACGAACCGCAACCAGTTCGGCGGCGCCGACATCCGATCCGCCGGCCTTTTCAGTCATGAACTGTGCGGCCCGGTTCAATTCGCCCATGTCCTGCGACAACATCGGGCCGAGGAACCGTGCACGCAACGCGTCATTGCCGTAACGACGGATCAGCTCCGATGAGCTGCCTGCGATATTGACCGGGCACATCAGGCCGAATTCGGTCTGCGAGAACAGATACTGGAACACGAATTTGACAATCGGCGGCAAGGTCGTCGGCCAGTCGAGCACGCCGGGGCGGTAGGACATGGCGTGAATGCCGTAGCGGGAATAGGCAATCCTTTCCATTTCCTGATAGGCCGGATGATACTCAACCAGTTCGTCATCGCGCCCGAACCGGTCGCGCTGACGCAGCGCGGGCGGATTGCGCTCCGACGTATCGGCAAGTTCAAGAAGCTTGCCGCCGCACAGCTCACCGAGGCTGTCGAGGTGCGGAAGAATATGCGCCAGCAATGCATCATCGATGTAGTGCGGCATCACCGACTTTGCGTTGTGGTCAATCGCAAAGAAGTTGAGCCCGGCGCAATCCGGCGCCAGTTTGGTGGACCGCTCAGCCGTTGCTTGCCGGCTGGCCTGCTGTTCCGGCGGGACCGTCGCGCTGATGTTGCGAGCCTGATAATTCATGTTCCGACCTCGATCGTACGGGGTTAGTTACTGTTGTTCGAAACCTACCTGCTTCAGCACATCTCGCCAGCGCGGAATTTCGCTCACCATGAACTGGGCGAGATACTCCGGCGTCGACGAAGCGGCCGGAATAATGCCCTGCCGGTCCATGGCCGCCTTGATGTTCGGGTCCTTCAGCGCTTCAACCAGTGCCGCGTTGAGTTTGGCGACGGCTCCCTTCGGCGTTCCCTTGGGGACAACCACGCCAAAGAAGACACTGACGTCAAATCCCTTCAATCCCAATTCATCGAACGTCGGAACGTCCGGCAGGATCGAGGTGCGCTCAACCGTCGTCACGGCGATCGGGCGAAGCGTTCCCGCCTTTATGTGTGGCGCTGACGTGAACACGTCCGAAAAGCTCAGCTGAACCTGACCGCCCAGCAAGTCCGTCATCGCCGGCGCTGCGCCGCGATAGGGAACGTGCAACAGATCCGTTCCGGTCATCGCGTTGAACAGAATTCCGGCCAGATGCGTCGAAGCGCCCGTTCCCGATGACGAGTAGCTGAGCTTTTCGCCGGTCTTTGCAAGGGCCACCAGATCCTTCATGTCCCTGATCGGCAGGGACGGATGAACGGAAAGGACATTCGGTAGCTTGCCAATCATGATGACCGGATCGAAGCTCTTCACCGGGTCATAATTCAGCTTCTTGAACAAACTCGTGTTGATTGCGAGCGGCCCGGAGGTTCCGAACAGCAGCGTGTAACCATCCGCCGGAGAATTGGCCACAAACTCCGCGCCGATATTGGCGCCTGCTCCGCCTTTGTTCTCGATGACCACGGTCTGGTTCAACTGCTGCCGCAACCCGTCCGCCAGATTGCGCGCCAGCGCATCGGTCGGGCCACCTGCGGTGAACGGCACCACAATCTTGAGCGGTCGATCCGGAAAGTCCGCGCTGGCCGGCGCAACCGTTCCGAGCACGCCAGCCATCGCGGCAGTGCCGAGTGCGAGCCTTATGCCTCTGAGCCTCATGCTTCCTCCCGGAAGAATCTTCTTGCTTGTCGGACTATTTGATCGCCCGCAATCAATACAGTCCAATATCTTTTGGCGCAGATTGATATATTATTGGTATTGATCATTTGGCGGCTGCGACGGGAGGGTGACGGTGGATCTGCGGCAATTGCGCTATTTTTCCGTGCTGGCGGAGGAGCGTCACTTCAGGCGCGCCGCGCAGCGGTTGTCGCTGTCACAGCCGCCACTGAGCCTTGCGATACGACAGCTCGAACGCAGCCTGGGCACCAAGCTGTTTCATCGCAATAGCCGCAATGTCGAACTGACCGCCGCAGGACGGGCACTCCAGCGCGAAGCCAGTCACCTGCTGCGAAGGCTGGACGAGGCGCGCGATCTTGTGATGGCCGTCGACCAGGGGCATGGCGGCGTCTTGCGTATCGGCTTTGGCGGCTCGACGATCTATCGCGCACTGCCAAAGCTGATTCGGCAGTTCAAGGCGGCACAACCTTCGATCGAGGTCAGGCTGCAGGAACTGAATTCAGTCGAACAGGTCCTCGCCCTGAAGCGTGAAGACATCGATTTCGGTTTCATCAACGGACGCGGGTTACCGAGCGGCCTCGACGGATTCCGTTACTGGTCGGAACCGTTCTATGCGTGCCTTCCGGAAGGCCATCGCTGCTCAAAGGGACGCACGGTCAAGCTGGACGACCTTGCCGGCGAGGAATTCGTGATGTTTGGGCGATCCGCTTCCCCGGAATACTTTGCGATCATCATGGACCTGTGCAGATCCGCAGGCATCGAGCCTTCCGGCAATCATGAAGTTAGGCACTGGATGAGCGTCATCTCATCGGTTGCGTATGGCCTCGGCATTGCCCTCGTTCCACGTGCGCTCAAGTCATCCAATGTTGCAGGCGTTGTGTTTCTTCCTTTGACGGGAGCCAAGGGCGTTTCTGAAACATGGTGTGTATGGAAGAACGACCGCGAGCCATCCAATGGGACCAAGACATTTTTGTCTGCCGCACGTCAGAATGTCTCGCTGATCAAGGAGTAAACCTCACAGAAACTTTGGACGCCGATTTGCA
>JAQSDT010000353.1 GCA_029946075.1 bacterium
CAACACCCTCGTCTGCGCCGTATGGACGCTCGCACCCTGGGCGCCGAGCGTGAGCCAACCCGATCCCACCGGTCGTTCGCCGACGGTCGCGAGCACGGACACGCTGGCGATGCCGGGCAGGCCGAGATTGACCGATGCTGCGATCTGATTGGTGCCGTTGGCGAACTGTGCCGTCGTCGAAACCACGTCGAAAACCGAAACGCTGGTGCTGAGCTTGGGCTTTTGCCCGACCGCGAGGTTGGCAAAGGGACCAACGTCGATCAGCGAACCGGGCTTTATTTTGGTCGTGACGCCGGTCAGGGCCTGCGAGATCGAGGAGAGCGCCGTGGTCGCCGGGCTCCCTCCGTTGGTGGTCTGTTGCGTCGTCAATGCGGCAGCGATGATGTCCGAAACCTTGATGTTACCGGTCAGCAGGCTGTCATAGGTGACGCCGGTCATGTTGACCCGCGTCGCAAGCACCGACAGGAAATCCAGCGCGTCGATGCGCGCGTTGATCAGCGCCTGATAGTCCATTGCCGACAGCGACAGCGTGGTGCCGAGCATGCGGCCGAGCATTGCATTGACCAGTCCGCCGTCGATCGCGGCCAGCCGCGATCCGATCGCGAATGACGCCAGTGCGGTGGACGATGCGGTAGCGGAAGTCCTGATGGTGTACTCGCTCTGGCCGGTGAGGTAGCGCGCGAAATAGAGCGGTGTTTGCGTGTTCAACGTCACGCGTGCAGCGTTGGCGCTACCGGCGGCCGGCGTGACAAAGCGGGCTTGTGGCGACAACGCGCCGTTGGCGTTGTAGGTGCCGAGTTCGACCTTCGCCAGTGCGTTGGCCGGGTAATTGTTCTTTACCACCGTCGCGGACGCGGCATTGAACGCGTTGGACAGGTTGCTGGCTGCGATGATCGCGGCGAGATCGGCCGCGCTCTGGGCCTTGCGGCGATCCGCAAAGATGGTTCCGAGATCGACGGCGAGTGCCGCGCAGCCAATGACGAGCGTCATCAAGCCGGCGCCCATGACGGCGAAATTGCCGCGCTCGTCGGCGCGGAAGTGCCGCAGCAGTGTCGTCCTTGCCGGCATTTCAGAACCCTCCGTACTGGATCGCCGCGGAGCGGACGATGGTCGTCGGCGGTGAGGGGACGAAAGGCAGGCTGTAGATGAAGGTCCCGGCGGCATTGTAGTTCACGGTCACGACGTAAACATTCGGGTCCGCGCCCGACGGCGCGGCGTTGACCGACAGGTTGGTCGCGACGATCAATGGATACGTCGCGGCGTTCGCTGCGACATATCCTGTCGCCAGGCTGTTGCGTTCGGCATTGTCGATGCCGGCAACGGACGAGCGCGCGGCTTCTGCGGCAAGTTGCTGAACGCCGTGAACCATCGCCAGATAGGAGCCGAAAACGATGATCCCAAATATGAGCATCAGAAATAACGGGAGCATGATTGCGAATTCGACGGCTGATGCACCGCTTTGACAGCGAAAAATCCTGGTCATTACTCACACCCTTGCAATGCAATTGACGAGCCAGCGTTGCAGGGCTTCGTAAAAGGTGGCTGTAGGGACGCTTTCGCGATTTGGAGCGCCACACCCGTGATAATACGGGCTTCAAGACAAAGTGATCCGATCACAATTTATAGGGTGATTGAATTCCCCGATGAAAACTCACTTTTTGCTGTTGAAATTCGATCTCTCGCAATTGGTTTCATCGGGTCTATGCACGCAAGGGTATACATGGCGATGATTCAATCAGAATTTGAGCTAAATCCAATCGCAACTAATCGCTAATATCATTCGAATCATTCTCGACTGGCTTGCGGTCGCGTCATTTCCTGTGACGGGAGCTTCAATGCATCGACGGCATCAATATTCGAATATTCCGATTGAGATCGTTCGTACGGTTGTAGCGATTGCCGAAACCGGAAGTCTGTCCAAGGCCGGCGAGCGACTTGGGCTCAGCCAGCCCGCGATCAGTTCGCAGGTCAAGCGCCTGCAGAGCCTGGTAGGCGGCGCCTTGTTCGTGAAGACCGCGAACGGAACGACGACGACCGAGCTCGGCAAGATCGCCGTGCAACAGGCCAGGCGGATACTGGAGGGAAACGACCAGTTGCTCAGGCTCGGCGGCAACGACGAGGGACCGCCGACATTGCGGCTCGGAATCAGCACCTTGCTCGCCGAAGAATTCATCAAGCTGCAGACGGTCCATACGCTCGCCGATGTTTTCGTTCACGCCGATCTGTCGTCGGCCATCGTGAGAGGGATCATCGATAGCTATGTCGACGTCGCCTTTGTCTACAGCAATTCATTGACCGAGGCGGAACACGAAATCACCATCGTGAACGAAGCTGAGGAATCTTCGATTTGGGTGCGGTCACGTGACTTCGTCCTGCGGCCGGGCGCGCCGATCCCCATCCTGGCCTGGGCCGACGACGACTGGATGATCCGTACCCTCACCAGGAACAATATCTCCTACAAGATCGTGCTCAGAAGCCCCAGTCATCAATTGCGGCTCGAGGCCGCGCGGGCGGGCATCGGCATAACCGTGGTTCCGGAGCGAATGCTGCCGTCGTTTCTGGTTCCGGCCCGTGAGTATTATCTGCCGCAATTGCCGGTCCGCAAACGACTGCTGTGTGTGCGATCCGGTCTGGAGAGTAACCGGTTGTCGGCGCTGCTGCAGCAATTGTCGCTTGCATTCTTCGACACTGCAAAACTGGTACGGCAGATCGAGACCGGCTAGGGCGTGTACTCATAAATACGCGATGTCCGCGTTGGGGGGTAAAGCGGATATGCGCTTATCACTCCGGAATGTCGCCTTTTGACCCACAACGGTCATCGCACGTGCCCGAAATATACTTTCCTCGACCAGCCCCGACGGCTTTCAAGTGTCGAGTTCACACAGCTAAACTGCCACACTAGGACACGGGGGCGACATGCAGCGACGCGAGTTCATCGGTCTGGTTGGTGGCGCGGCGGCTTGGCCGCTTATGGCGCAGGCACAAGGACGCAAGGTACCCGTCATCGGGGTTTTGTGGCACGCGGGCAGCGCTGAAGAGGAGAAGGATTTCTCGCGTCCATTGAAAGCCGGGTTCGCTGACCTTGGCTATATTGAGGGAACAACGGTTGTCTTCGAAGAGCGATACCCTTCCGAGCAAAAGGAACGCTTTGACGCCTACGCCGCCGAACTGGTTGGTCTGAAGGTCGATGCCTTGGTTGCCGGGTCAATCCCGGCTGCCTTCGCGTGCCAGCGCGCCACGTCAACAATTCCTATCATCTTGGTTGCCAACCCTGATCCTGTAGGACTGAAGCTAGTATCCAGCCTCGCGCGACCGGGAGGCAACATAACCGGTTTATCCGCGATGGCCTTCGATCTGGCGGCCAAGCGTGTGCAATTGCTAAAGGAAGCAATTCCAGCCTTGTCGAGCGTCGCTCTTCTCGTAAATCCCTCTGATCCTAGTGATGCGAATAGACTGATTTCAGAACTCCAACCCACCGCAGATCGCTTAAAAGTGTCATTTCAAGCATTTGAAGCCCGCACCCCCGCCGAATTGAAGAGCGCGTTTGAAAAGATTTCTGCGGGTCGCTTCGGTGCTATCGTCGTTACGCAGAATGCGATGTATTTCAACGAGCGAAGGCAAATAGCCGACATTGCTTTAACTAACCGACTTCCGACTATGGTGCCCGCTGATGTGTTCGTTGAAGCTGGCGCAATGATGTCTTATGGCCCAAGCTGGCCCGCTATATTTCGAAATGCGGCTGGATACGTCGACCGAATACTCAAGGGAGCAAAGCCTGCTGAGTTGCCTATCCAACAGCCGACCAAGTTTGAGTTGGCCATAAATCTTAAAACCGCCAAGGCCATCGGCCAAGACATTCCACCAACCATGATAGCCCGCGCCGACAAGGTGATCGAATAAAGCCGCCCTTGCTGTACCTGCTCACGGCAGCTGTTGGCACAAAGCGGACATCCTGGACGCTCGTCCGAATGTCCGCTTCCAAGGGTAAAGCGGACATCGCCAAGCCTATGGGCGTCTGGGATTTATGAGTACACGCCCTAGCCCGGGAGGCGGCACCGCGGCGCGCGCAGCCGCTTGTCTTCTCAACCGGAGTTTGGTCGCGTTTTCTTCAGGCGAACCGGCTCGCTTTGCCGAAAACGCTCGCCTCAATAATGCGGCGGCTTTTCGTTCGTGGCGCCGGATGCGTTTCCCTCGGCGTCCTGCAGTCGTTCCTTCAGATCGACGATCTGCCGCATCAGCCGGTCGA
>JAQSDT010000354.1 GCA_029946075.1 bacterium
TCACGGCGTCATCGGGCACGTCTTGCCACACGCCCTCGATCCGGACGCGGTAGCGACCGTCCTTGGATTCCCAGTCAACGTCGGCTACGGCCGAACCGTCGGCATCAGAGCAGCACGGTCCCTTCCCGCTTTTGAGATTATCGAACCATTGCTTCAGCGGGGATGACGCATACTGCCCGTCGAGATCGCGGCCGTGACTTAACCCGCAGAACACGCATGGAATGCCGTGCGACCACCAGACAAGCGCATTGGCGGCAGGCAGCAGCATCCACAACGCCAGAACGACCAAGACCCACTTCAGCACGCGCGTCATCGGCTCCACTCCTTGGCCATCGGGTTACAGGGATCCGGCTTGCGGGCCTCATAGGCCTCGCTCATCGCCTGGTACCGGCCGCCGCCCCGGCACAGCGACCTCCAGCGCTTCAGCTGAGCGTGATCCTGATAAGCCTTGGAATAGGTCCCGAAGGTCGCAGGCTCACCCGCGCGGTAGTCGGCGGCATGGGCCGTGAGGGCGGCACACAGCAGCGCGCCCGCGATGGCGGTTCGGAGCATGGCAAATTCCTTTAGCGGGGAAAGGCTGGACAATCAGCCGTCGTTAATAATGCCCTTGCCGCGGCGCAGCTCGTCGTACCATTTCATCAGGAGGCCGATTTGCATCTCCTGAATGGCAACCTTCTTCAGCGTGTCGCCGAAACTTTTGAATTCGGTCTTCATTTCCGCCAGCTCGTCGGACATCGCCTTGAGCGTCAGCGTGACGGTCACATCGTCCGCACCGCGGCGGTAGAGAAACGCTGCGGCGACGCATACGCCTCCGATCAGGGTCAGAAGATCGCCGGCGCGGATGGTCCATTCGAAAGCTGGCATGAGTGACCTTTTCAGGAGCGTTGATAGGTACGGAACACGACGTCCCAGACCGGCGACGACACGCCGAAATTGCCCTTGCCTCCGCGATGGTGCGCGCTGTGCAGGCTCCTCATCATCGCGCCGTACCGGCCAAAGCCGCGCGCGGCGAAGTGGTGCATACTGATGTGGATCGAACAGTAGAACAGATAACCGGCGAGGAAGCCTGCCGTGACCGCCGAGCCGATCGCCGGGCCAGCAAACACCTGCGTCACCAGCCAGACGCCGGCGAAACCGACAAATGTGCCCCAGCTCGCAACCCCGATCAGATCCTTGGGCAAGGCATGGTGCATCTGGTGCATCGGTTCGAACGCGGTCGGCCCATGAAACACCAGCCGATGAATCCAGTATTCGGCGAGCGACCATGCGATGACGCCAGCCGAGATCGCGGCGACAACGCCAGGACCGCCAAGGCCGCGCCACGACGCGAAGATAGCCAGCGTCACGGATGCGATCGGCACCAGGGCGAAGTCGAGGAAGTATCCAACGCGCGTCAGATCAAACGCGCGCGGCAAGCCGTTGCGGTTGGGCATGATCAGGCTTTCTTGATGATTGTCGTTTGCGCCGGCTGCACCGCGATCGTCGCGGCCATCTGCTGCGCGCCCCGCAGCATCATGCGATCGCCGAACCAGAAGCCGATGATGGCGCCGAACATGGCCTGGGTTTCGGAGGGCCAGAGCAGCTTGACGAGCTGGCCAAGGTCGTAGCCCGAGTTCACCGCGTAGATGAACAGGGCGACTTCCATCAGCCCCCAAAGATGGAAGAAAACCAGCGTGATATAAGGTCTGACAAATACGGCCAGCGCGTCCACAAACCGGTTGCCAGAAGGCCCGTTGCCAAAGCTGTAAATATGGTCTGCCTGTCGAATATCAGCCTGAGCGTTCGCGAGATCGACCTGTAGCGCCATGCCGTCCTTAGCAGCCTGGAGCTGGATCTGTGCCATTGCGAGTTGGTGCGCATTGTTGGCCTTCAAGGTGAACAGCTGGACGAACGCCGGCACCATGCCGGCGAGCGCGCCGAGGATCGCGGGCAGCGCGGCGAACAGCGCGATCATGGCTTGCCCCCGTTGGCGGCCATGGTCTGAATAACCTTGTCCTTCTCGGCGTTCTGCTCGTCCTTGCGCGCGCTGCTGTTGCTCGAACCGAGCCAGTAGGCCACGGCGACGCCTGACAAGGCGGACCATTGACCGACGAGCATCAGCACGACGTTTTGATTGGCATCGACGATGATGCCCGGCTTCATCGCGAGGAGCGAAATTCCCCCGAATCCCACCAGCACCATGACCGAAACGACAATGGGTGCGATACCGCCAGTTCGGTTCATGCGTTAAGCCTTTGCTTTGAAGAGGTTGACGAAGCGGCCCCAGAACGTCGGCGCGAGGCCGGCCTTGACGTCACCAGGAAGCGGCAGCTTGATTTCCGGCAGCGGCTCGATCGAGGGCGCTGCCATTGCGGCCTTCAGCGCGGCGATCGTCGCAGGCCCGGCGATGCCATCGACCGCCAGGCCCATGCGGATCTGGTAGGCTTTCACCGCCGTGCGCGTGTTTGCACCGACGATGCCGTCCACGACGAGCGCCGGCGTGCAGCCGAGCTTGTTGAGCGCGGTCTGCAGCCAGACCGCATCATCGACGCCACCGGTTGGAATTTTATCCGGCTCCGGCAACTGCGGCTGCAGCGGCACATCAGGCAACTCGCCGAAATCGATGGTGTCGTCGAGCGCGTCGAGCTTCATCAGCAGACCGGCGACGCCGAGCTGCTTGTCGATCACGTTTTCGATCGGTCCGTGATCGACGGTAACCTTGCCGCCCGGCCCGCTCGGCGGATCATAGATCGTGGTCCCCGACCACAGATAAGGACTGGGCCGGCCGGCATTCGCATATTTGAGGCCGTTGTAGCGCTCCAGGTAGGTGAGCATTCCGGAGATCGACCAGTCGCGGTTGGCGATGGCGGCCTTGGGCGCGCAATCGACGAGAGCATCGACTGCGCCGCACTCGAATGCATCATTCCCGAGGAACGGACCCCGGCCGGCCGGGACGTGCGTCGTGACGCGATCGAGCGGATCGCCCTGCCCCAGATGCGTTCCGAAATCCATTCCGCTCTCACGGTTGTGGATCACGGCCACGAAAACCCATGCCTCGTCCGGCATGTTGGAGCCGCGGGCGCGGCAGCGCCTGACAACGTCGATATATCGCGCCCGGCTCGCATAGGCCTTGCGGGCCACGATGTCGAAATTCAGCCTGCTGGTCAGCCTGGCGCTTTTCCAGCGAGCATCGTTCGCGCGCTGGAGCGCGTTGAGGTCGGTCATGGGATTGCTCCGGATAAGATAGCGAGGATCGCTAAGGGGCTACGCAGGGCTCGTTCAGCGCCGCAGCGTTGGTGGTCCCGGTATCCGACAGATGCGTCCCGTCGGCCTGGCGATTTCCGCCCGTCAGCGTGTCGAGGTTGCCTGCTTGAAAGATCTGGACGTTGTCGACCACGGCCTGCTGTGCAGCCTGGATCGTCGCATTGGTGGCGTTGGTCGCCATCGTATCGATGGAAACGCAGATTTTGGGCGCGCCAAGGCCAAACCCGTTGATGGTACCGACGATCTGCTGGAACGAGGCCTGCCAGTTTGCCTGCGACGTTCCGTTCACGGCGTCAGTCGTGCCCTGATCGTAGAGAACCCGATATGTGACGTCGGCATTCCCGACATAGGCTTTCTGCCGGATCCGTAGCAGCGCCGTCCGGAGATGAGCATTCCATGGTCCGGTCGGCGCCCAGTCTGCCGCTGACGTGCCCCCGATGGAACTGACCACCACGATAACGCGCTGGTACTTCCCATCGGTGATGATCTTGTCGGCAAGCTTTGAGACGTAGCTTCCGCCGAAGGTCGCGCCCGACGGCGGCTGGCCGGTACCGCCCAGTAAAGGATCGGTCGCGCGGTAACAATTTCCGTCGATGACGCTTAAGGCGTGCGCCGTCGCATTCGATGGCGTGTATGCAGTTGGCGCGCTGTTGGCCGGAATGGACTGCGAAACGACCAGCAGCACCAGGGTCGATTGGCCTCCGGTAATCGAACAGGATACGGACGTCTTGCCGCTCGTGTCGGTATACCAGGCCTGCGCCGACGGGTTGTAGCCGAGATCGTAGAGATTGCTCGGTGTAGATGTGAAGCCGCCAAGATTTGCGGCGAGCGCCGCTGAACAAGCAAATGCAACGAGGGCGGCAAGCGCCGACCTCGCGAACTTTCTCCATTTCACGGCATGATCTCCGACACGGTCATATCGCCGGAATCGCCGGCGCCACCGACCCACACGGCCGTGCCGCCGGAATCGGTGGTAATCCACGTCTGATACGCAGTCG
>JAQSDT010000355.1 GCA_029946075.1 bacterium
CGTCGGCCGCGGCGTCACATAGTGCGAGTTGGCGTAGATCTTGATGAATTCGAGCTCGTCCTGCTTGTGGCCGGTGAGCGGATCGAACTCCTCGATATTTTCCACGGTGTCGCCGAACAGGTTCACGCGCCAGGCGCGGTCTTCATAATGAGCCGGGAAAATGTCGATGACGTCGCCACGCACCCGGAAGGTGCCGCGGGTAAAATCGGCCTGGGTGCGCTTGTATTGCAGGGCGACGAGGTCGGCGATCAGCTGCCGCTGGTCGATGCGCTCGCCCTTCTTCAGCGCAAACGTCATCGCCGTATAGGTCTCGACCGAGCCGATACCGTAGATGCAGGACACGGAGGCGACGATGATGACGTCGTCGCGCTCCAGCAGCGCGCGCGTCGCCGAATGGCGCATGCGGTCGATCTGCTCGTTGATCGAGGAGTCCTTTTCGATGTAGGTATCCGTCCGCGGCACATAGGCCTCGGGCTGGTAGTAGTCGTAATAGCTGACGAAATATTCCACCGCGTTGTCGGGGAAGAAGCTCTTGAACTCGCCGTAGAGCTGCGCGGCCAGCGTCTTGTTCGGCGCCAGGATGATGGCCGGGCGCTGCGTCGCCTCGATCACCTTGGCCATGGTGTAGGTCTTGCCGGAACCGGTGACGCCGAGCAGCACCTGGGTGCGGTCGTTGCGATCGATGCCCTCGACCAGTTCCTTGATCGCGGTCGGCTGGTCGCCCTTCGGCTGGTATTCGGACTTGATTTCGAAGCGCACGCCGCCTTCGGATTTCTCCGGGCGCGGCGGCCGATGCGGTGTCCAGACTTTCAGCTCGCCGCTGTCGCCCCTGAATTCGGGGCGGCCTTCGCGGATCAGATTTTCCAGCGCGTCGGCGGTCGCCTTGACGCCGAACGCCTCCATCTTGTTGCGCGGCGGGCGGGCCAGCGTCTCGTCGTCGTCCTCCGCGGTCGGCAGGCCGAGCTGCCGCGCCAGTTCGGGGTCGAGCGTGGGGATCGTTGCCGATGTGCCGTAGTTCGCCTGCGGGGTTTCATCAAACCCCGGTCCGGAAGCATCGCGTCTGGCGACGTCGTCGCCGGTCCCCTTGGTGGAGGAGCGCGCGCGATGCGCGGCAGCCTCGCCGCCGGCGCGGCGGTCCCATGAATTGTCCGGCGGTGGTTGCAGGCCGGTGCCCGAGCCCATGCCGGCATCGCCGCGGTTGATCGCGGGATTGAGCAGTTCGGCCAGCGCCGGTCCGATCGGTTGAACCTCGGGGCGGTGAGCCTTGGATTTGGGAGTTTTGCCGGGTTTTTTGGGAGTGTCAGGGTTCTTCGCCATGACAGGAATATGGGATGAGTCAGCCGGTGAGAAAAGGGCAAATCCCCGCGCGCGAGCAGGACATGCTGCCCTGTCAGCAGGTGTCAGCAAGGCCGGAATTCAGAACCGTTTATGCACGCAAATCGCCGGCGTCGCCGCTCGTCCGGGCCGCGGTGGGCTTGACGATATCGAGATGGATTCCGCCGCAACCGACACAGCGCATGGTCCAGTATTCGGCGCCGCCGCGGCCGGCGATGATGCGCAACATCGACAGCGCGCCGCTGCAATCCGGGCAGGCGGACAAGACCGGTGTCGCCTGCAGCATCTGCTCAGTGGCGGGGGTTTCGACCTTGTGGCCGGTCAGGCGATCCGCTGTTCGGCCGCGGACCGCGGCCTGAAACGATCGATATGGGCTTTCGCATCCGCGATCGCCGCGTCCGGATTGGACCAGGCGAAGCCCATTTCGAGCCGGGGAAACGACAGGCCATCGATCACCACCGGTTCCAGATCCGCCCGTTGAATTCTGGCGTGCCATTGGCCTCTCCCTGCCTCGAACGACTGAATTTCAAAGCCGCCATAGATCATGGCGATTCTCCCCGGATGGTTCGGGTCCAGCAGATCATGGGCAGGGGCAAGCAGATGTGAACGAGTTCACATTTGGCGGGGTTTTTGCGGGGGCGCGTCAGCGACGCGCCAGAATATGATCCGCCAGTACGGCCGCGTCGTCGCCGACGCCGGACAAAAACGACGAATTCATCTTCGACAGCCATTGCAGGCCGAGGAAATAGAGGCCGGGCACCTCGCTGATGCCGTTCCGGTGGAGCGGTTCGCCGCGCGGATCGAACACAGGCAAATCAATCCAGCCGAAATCGACCCCGTAGCCGGTGGCCCAGATGATCGCGGAAATGCCTTCCACGTTGAGGTCCAGCCGCCGCAGGGGGGTGGTGACGCAAGCCGGGTTTGGCTTCGTTGCGCGCGCGCCGGGTTCGGGCGGCAAATCCAGCCCGTGACGCTCCACATAGGCGTCGACCATTTCGAGGAAACCAGAGAAGGCGAGATCGCCCTCGGCGAGGCTTTCGGCGAGACCGGGTCCGATCTCGAGCACGCCGTCCTGCGCCGCATCGAGGTGCCCGACCAGCACCATGCCGTCGGCAGCAAAATCTCTGAGATCGATGGTGCGGCCGCCATAGGCGCCCGAGATGACCGGCCCGAGCCGCGACGGCCCGCGCTGTTCCGGCGTCATCTGGTCCAGCCGCATTTCGGCGAGCCACCAGATCAGGTCGCGGCCGCGATAACGGCGCGGCAGGCGGCGGTGCGTTCCGACCGAGAGATAGACGCGGCGTCCGGCGCGTTGCAATTCCTCCGATATCTGCGCGCCCGACGCGCCGGCGCCCACCACCAGCACCGCGCCCGGCGGAAGCTGTTCCGGATTGTTGTAGTTGGTGCCGTGCACCTGAAACACCGGATGGTTGCGCAACAGGTCCGGTATGAGGCCACGCTGATAGGGACCGGTGGCGACCACGACATTGTCGGCCATGATCCTGCCGCCTACGGTTTCCGCAACAAAACGCGCGCCGTCGTGCGACAGCCGCGTCACCTCAACGCCGCAGCGGATCGGTGGCGCGACGAATTCAGCATAGGCCTCGATGAATTTGATAATGTCCCCGGTCGAGGCAAAGGCGTCGGGATCGTCGTGCGGAAACGGAAATTCCGGCAAGCGCACCGACCAGTTCGGAAACTGGAATTTCAATCCGTCCCAGCGCTCGCTGCGCCAGCGCTCGGCGATGCGATGACGCTCCAGCACGAGATGCGGCACGCCGTGCTGCTTGAGCCGGTGGCTCATGGTGAGGCCGGCCTGGCCGCCGCCGATCACCAGCGTGTGTGTCGTCTCATCCGGCATGGCGCTGGCCGATCCGGCGCACGGCGGGCTCCGCCGCGGCGCGAATGATCCAGCGCCGGAACGCGGCGAAATCGCGCTGCTCGGTGCTGAAGCTGCGATAGACCAGATACCAGCGCGCGCCCTTCGGCACGCTCAGCGCAAACGGCGCCACCAGCCGTCCGGCGGCAAGGTCGTCGTCGATATAGGGCCGGATGCCCATGGCGATGCCGAGCCCGTCGATGGCGGCCTGCAGCGCCTGCCCGTAAAATCCGAACTCCGGCCCGCGCGCGCTGACGCGCCCGATACCGGCAGCCTTCAGCCACGATGGCCAGTCGTCGGGCGAATGCGCAACGCGCAGCAAGGTCGGCCCCTTCAGATCGCCCGGCCGCTTCAGCGCGCCGGCCAGCCGCGGCGTGCACACCGGCAGCAGGTCGGCGGCGAACAATGGCTCGGCGATCAGGCCGGGCCAGTTGCCGTCGCCGAGCTTGACGCCGCAGCTCCAGTCGTCGCCGAACGGCACCGCGGCGCCGCCGGTGGTGATGCGCACGTCGATGTCGGCCTCGTGCTTGCGGAAATCCGTCAGCCGCGGAATCAGCCATTTCATCGCAAAGGTCGGCCCGACGCCGATCGTCAGCACGCGGACGCTGGAGGGCGCGGTGACCTGCGCGGTCAGGCTCGCCAGCGCGTCGAAGATCGGCGTCAGCCCGCTCTGGTAGGCGCGTCCCGCGGCCGTGGTGACGAGGCGGTTGGCCTTGCGCTCGAACAGCGCCACGCCGAGCCGCTCTTCCAGCAGATGCACCATCCGGCTGACCGCCGCCGCCGACACGTTCAGCTCGAGGCCGGCCGCGGCAAAGCTGCCGCTGCGTGCCGCGGCCTCGAATGCCTTGATGCCGTTGAGAAAGAGCAGCCGCCGCACATAACCCTCAGGAAAACTGATGCCAGAGCAAGATAACTCAGTTTGCGCGCCGCGTCCAAGCGCGGCAAAAGATCATCAGAGTCTGACTCGAAAAGCAGCAAATCATCGTCATGCCCGGCCTTGTGCCGGGCATCCAC
>JAQSDT010000356.1:0-1743 GCA_029946075.1 bacterium
CGCCCCCGCAAGGACGCCCGGACGTAATTTCTGAGGCGTTTTCGGACGAAATCGGCCCGAAATCAGGCCGCCAGCATCTTGTTCACTTCGCTGACCAGTTCGCGCAGATGAACCGGCTTGGCCAGCACCTTGGCGTTCTTGGGGGCTTCCGAATCGGCGTTCAGGGCCACCGCAGCAAAACCGGTGATGAACATGATCTTGATGTCGGGATCGAGTTCCGAGGCGCGGCGCGCCAGTTCGATACCGTCCATCTCCGGCATCACGATGTCGGTCAGCAGCATCTCGAACGGCTCTTCGCGCAGCCGCTGATAGGCGGACATGCCGTTGTCGTGCGGCGACACCTTGAAACCGGCGTTTTCCAGCGCCTTGACCAGGAAGCGGCGCATATCGTTGTCGTCTTCGGCGAGAAGGATTTTGTGCATGGCGTTCTGTCGTCGAATCCGGCTTGGAGGATCAATCCGCCCACTAAGCCCGACAGACGGTAAATTTCGGGTGAAGGGGTGAGGCCCGCGAGCGATCTTGGGTGGCGCCCTTTGTGTACCGGAATGCGGCGGGGATCAATCAGGACGAGGGTTTTCGCGCGGTTTTGGCGCGGCACGAGAGGCGTTCCAGCGAATCGGCGGCTTTTTCGCTTGGCAGAATGATTGTGATTATCGACAATGCCTCCCCATAAATCCTCCGTCTCCAGCCAGAATCGGTTGCATGATCGATCTCGTTCAGGGGAACGCGGACATTCAAGGGACGGCGCCCGACGATGACCCAGTTTGATGGCGAGCTGTCGCCTCCGTTCGAGATCATGGAGCCGGAGCACTGGCGCGCGCCGATCATCTTCAACTCGCCCCATTCCGGCTCGGTCTATCCGCTCGAATTCCTCAACGCCTCCCGTATCGACCTCGCCGCGCTGCGCCGCTCCGAGGATTCGTTCATGGACGAGTTGATCGGCGATCTCACCGCACAGGGTTTTCCGACCGTGCGGGTGAATTTCCCGCGCTCCTATGTCGACGTGAACCGCGAGCCCTATGAGCTCGATCCGCGGATGTTCACCGGAAGGCTGCCGAGCTTTGCCAATACGCGTTCGATGCGGGTTGCCGGCGGCCTTGGCACCATCCCGCGCGTGGTCGGCGACGGGCAGGAAATCTATCGCGAACGGCTCTCGGTCGACGAGGCGCTGGGGCGCATCGAAGTCCTCTACAAGCCCTATCACCGCGCGCTGCGGCGGCTGATCAACAAGGCGCATCAGGCGTTCGGAACCGTCATTCTGGTGGACTGCCATTCGATGCCCTCGGTCGGCGTGTCCCGGGACGAACCGCGGCGGCCGGACATCGTGATCGGCGACCGCTACGGCACCAGTTGCGCCGACCTTTTGCCTGACGTGGTCGAGGAGATCATGAGCGGGCTCGGCTATTCGATCGGGCGCAACAAGCCCTATGCCGGCGGCTTCATCACCGAACATTACGGCAATCCGGCCAGCGGCCTGCACACGGTGCAGCTCGAACTCAACCGCGCGATCTACATGGACGAGCGCCGCCGGGAACGCAGCCCCCGCTTTGCGCAGGTCGCTGCCGACTTCACCAAGCTGGCGGACGCGCTGGCACAGGTGCCGCTGGGCGATCTCGGCCCGTTCCAGGCCGCGGCGGAGTAGAGGCGCGGCACGCTCCCAGGGTTCGAACCAAAAATATTGAAAACAACCCCATGCAAAGTAGGTTTTCGAAGACTTAAGGCGCCGGGCCCGGGGGGGGGGGG
>JAQSDT010000356.1:1753-4210 GCA_029946075.1 bacterium
CCCAAAAGAAAAAAGGGCCGCTTGAATGACAAGCGGCCCAAGTCTAGGGAGGAAACGCCCAAGGAGGGCAGCGATAGCGCGAGGCGCTACCGCACCGCAACAATATGCGGCCGCGCTGCACAAAACGCAAGAGTTTTTGAAGGTTTTCCTGCGCTATCCCGGCAAGGCTGGCGGTTTTGCAACAGCCGGTTAAAACCATCTTTTTTCAATAGTTTCAGATATTTAGTCCAGCCTTTGCTGCTCCGCAAAACGTGCAGATCAGCCATGTTCCGGGGACATCCCGCTTTCGTGATTGACGGAGCCATCGAAAATTCAGCGCAAACCGAAAGCGATTCGAAAGCGCTCAAGGCGTGAGAGGATGGGAATAACGTGGGGTTGGCCGTGCGCCGCGCTGCGGATTGGGATAGGCAGGTGGCGATATCCTCCCCTCGGGCTCTGACCAAGGAACAGCCGTGACGGTCATCGATTTCACCGCCTTCATCGGGCGCCTTGCCACCGCCTCCGGCGAAACCATCCTGCCGTTCTTCCGCACCTCGCTCTCGATCGACAACAAGAGCGCCAGCGACTTCGATCCGGTCACCGAGGCCGACCGCGCCGCCGAAGCCGTCATGCGCCGGCTGATCAAGGCCAACTTTCCCCAGCACGGCATCGTCGGCGAGGAGTTCGGCAGCGAGCGCGAGGACGCCGAGTACGTCTGGGTGCTCGACCCCATCGACGGCACCAAATCCTTCATCGCCGGCTTTCCGATCTGGGGCACGCTGATCGCGCTGCTGCACAAGGGCACGCCGGTGTTCGGCATGATGCACCAGCCCTATATCGGCGAGCGCTTCTCCGGCGATTCCGGCTCGGCGCAATATTCCGGTCCCTCGGGCGAGCGGAAACTGTCGGTGCGGCGCTGCGCGTCGCTGAAGGAAGCGACCTCCTATACGACCAGTCCCCTCCTGATGAATCCCGCCGACCGCGCCGCCTTCGGCCGCGTCGAAAAGCAGGTGCGGCTGACGCGCTATGGCGGCGACTGCTATTCCTATTGCATGCTGGCGGCCGGCCACCTCGACCTCGTCATCGAAACCGAGCTCAAGCCGTATGACATCGCGGCGCTGATCCCGATCGTCACCGGCGCCGGCGGCGTCATCACCAATTGGGAAGGCAGGCCCGCCCAGGCCGGCGGCCGCATCGTCGCAGCCGGCGACGCCCGCGTGCACGAGGCGGCACTGAAGATTTTGAACAGCCAGGATACGTGAGCGGACCGCTGCAGCCCGGCGGCACCT
The DNA here is from genome assembly GCA_029946075.1 of bacterium. Classification (GTDB taxonomy): domain Bacteria; phylum Pseudomonadota; class Alphaproteobacteria; order Rhizobiales; family Xanthobacteraceae; genus Bradyrhizobium. The sequence continues at coordinate 3,022 of JAQSDT010000356.1, forward strand.
TGCGCTACAATCGCCCTCCAGATGCTGTCTTGACGCGTTTTCTCCACACGAACCGGTATCCTCTTCGCTCGAAAACGCTCTAGTATTCGCCGCAAGGTGACCGCGCGCATAGACGCGGAACCGCAAGGGAGGCGTCATGAGAATTCTCGGCACGTTGCTGGCGGGATTGATGCTGCTGTGGCCGGCGCTCGCATCGGCGCAGGATTTTCCGAACAAGCCGATCCGGCTGATCGTGCCGTTCCCGGCCGGCGGCCCCAACGACATCATCGCCCGCATCGTCGGCCAGCGGATGTCGGAGATATCCAGGCAGCCGGTGCTGATCGACAATCGCGGCGGCCAGGGCGGCGTGCTCGGCACCGATGCGGTGGCGAAGGCTGCACCCGACGGTTACACGATCGGCATCGTCAGCGCGTCGTCGCTGGTCATCAACCCGACGATGGAAAAAGTGCCGTACGACGTGGCGAAGGATTTTGCGCCCGTCACGCTGGTGACGACCGTGCCGGAAATGCTGGTGGTCGCCTCCAGTGTCCCGGCAAAGGACATGAAGGAGCTGGTGGCGCTCGCCAAGGCCGAGCCCGGCAAACTCAACTTCGCCTCGGCCGGCGTCGGCGGCCTGCCGCATCTGGCCGGTGAATTGTTCAGGCAGACCGCCGGGATCGACATCGTGCACGTGCCCTATCGCGGCGCGGCGCCGGCCATCAACGATCTGCTCGGCCAGCAGGTGCAGATGGCGTTTCTCGATTTGCCGGTGCTGCTGCCGCATCTGAAGGCCGGACTGCTGAAACCGATTGCGCTCGGCGCGCCGCGGCGCGCGCCGACCTCGCCTGACGTGCCGACCACCGCGGAGGTCGGCATGCCGGATCTCCTGATCGAAAACTGGTACGGCATGATCGCACCCGCAGGCACACCCGAAGCCATCGTCGCCAGGCTCAACCGCCTCGCCAACGAGGCGATGGGCGATCCGCAGGTCAAGCAGAAGCTGGCCGATCAGGGCCTCACGGTGGCCGGCGACACGCCGGCGCATTTTCAGGCGTATATCAAGACTGAAACCACCAAATGGGCGGAGGTCATCAAGGCTGCCAGGCTCGACTCGGCGAAGTGAGACGGAGCACCATCCCGTGCTTCACCGCGCCGCCGCCTTGCGCAGATGATCCGCCAACAGCTGCGCAGGCTTCGGCAGCGCGCGAAA
>JAQSDT010000357.1 GCA_029946075.1 bacterium
TGCTTCACCATCCGTCATTGCGAGCGTAGCGAAGCAATCCATCTGACCCCGCGCGGAGACATGGATTGCTTCGCTACGCTCGCAATGACGGGAATTGGCTTTCGTTTCATGTCAAGGAGTCAGTGATGTTCCATCGTTTCGCAGCCGCCGCGATTGCCCTGCTCACCCTCGCATCTCCCGCGCTCGCCGCCGACGTCAAGGCGCATCGCGTCGCGATCCAGGTCAACCAGAACGATCCGCAGGTGATGAATCTCGCGCTCAACAACGCCACCAACGTGATCGAGTATTACCGCGCGAAGAAGGAAGACGTGGATATCGACATCGTCACCTACGGCCCAGGCCTGCATATGCTGCGCGCAGATACCTCGCCGGTGCAGGACCGCATCAAGCGGCTGAAGGAACTGGCGTTCCCCGGCAAGATCCAGTTTTCGGCCTGCGACAACACCAAAAAGAACATGGAGAAGGCCGAGGGGCGCGAAATTTCGGTCGTGCCTGACGCCACCATCGTGCCATCAGGCGTCGTGCAGTTGATGGAGTTGCAGGAGCAGGGCTGGAGCTACGTCCGGCCTTGAGGAAGTAAATTCCCTCGGCAAAGCCGCCTTCCAGAGATGAAACCCGTTTGAGCGGGCCAAAGAAATAGAATAATCTCCTGCGCGAAACTCAAATGAGAGCGCGGCAGCGAGCATGATCTTCCGACAACTCTTCGACAGCGTTTCCGGCACCTACAGCTATCTGCTGGCGAGCCGCGCCGGCGGCGAGGCCTTGATCCTCGATCCGGTGCTGGAGAAGGCCGACCGCTATTGCCAGCTGCTGCGTGAACTCGACCTGCGGCTGGTGAAGGCAGTCGATACCCATCTGCATGCCGACCATGTCACCGGCCTCGGCGAGCTGCGCGATCGTACCCAGTGCATCACCATCATGGGCGAGCAGAGCAAGGCCGACGTGGTGTCGATGCGGGTGGCCGATGGCGACAAGGTGATGATCGAAGGCCTCAGCCTCGACGTCATGTACACGCCCGGCCACACCGACGATTCCTACTCCTATCTGATGGGCGACCGCGTCTTCACCGGCGACACGCTGTTGATCCGCGGCACCGGCCGCACCGATTTCCAGAACGGCTCATCGCGCGCACAATATGATTCGATCTTCAATCGCCTGTTGAAATTGCCCGACGAGACGATGGTCTTCCCCGCGCACGACTACAAGGGCGACACGGTTTCCACCATCGGCGAGGAGAAGCGCTACAATCCGCGCCTGCAGGTGCGGGGCGTCGACGAATATATCGAGCTGATGGCCAACCTGAAGCTGCCTAATCCGAAGATGATGGATGTGGCGGTGCCCGCCAACATGCATGTCGGCCTGCATCAGGAGGACCTTGCCAAACAAGGCCTCGCGCTCAGCGCGCATGACGCGATCGCAAGCCTCGGCCGTCCCGACATTCTGCTGGTCGATCTGCGCGAGGCCGGCGAACGCGCCAAGCACGGCATGATCTCCGGCGCGCTGCATGCGCCCTATCCCGGCATCAGCGAGAATTTGCGCCCCGGCGGCATGCTGCGCGAAGTCGCCGCCGCCACCGGCCGCCGCGTGGTGTTCTTCTGCGCCTTCGGCGAACGCTCGGCCATGGCCGTCGCCGCCGCGAAGAGTGCGGGCCTGGCCAACACCGCCCATATCGAAGGCGGCATCGACGCCTGGAAGAAGCTCGGCGGGCCCGTCGTTCAGGGCTAGATTCTTGTCGTCCCGGCCAAGCGAAGCGCGAGCCGGGACCCATACGCCGCGGCGGGCGTGAGACGGCAGGCCGGCGGATATCTTGTGCTAACCACGTCTTCCTGTGGTTATGGGTCCCGGCTCAAGGCCGGGACGACGAGAGGCCGGAACGACGAGAGGATCCGGCTCTCCTCACATCTTCAGCAGCCGCCAGACGATGCCGCCGAACGCGCCGGCCCACAGCACGATGCCGGCAAGCGCCTGGATCGCAAAACCGAGGCTGCGCTTGGCTGCCGCCTGCGCATAGCCGAGGATGTAGAGAATCCGGCCGACCACCCAGACCAGTCCGAGCGCGGCCGCGATGTCGTCGCTGATATAGATCGCGAACAGCCACAGCGCCGGCAGGAAGATCGGCAGCCATTCCAGCGTGTTCATCTGCGCGCGAAACACCCGCTCGAAATCCGGATTGCCCGAAATCGCCGGTATCTTGACGCCGAACTTGCGCCGCGCCTCCGACACCAGGATCGACGAGTAGAAATAGACCAGGATCGCCAGCAGGGTAACAAGCGCGGTCAGATGATACATCGGAAAACTCTCCATCATTGTCGGGGTGCACTAATAGCCGGTCATCTCCAGATAGCCCAGCCCCGCATGGGTGCCGGCAAAGCTGATCGGGCCTTCCCAATAGGGAAAGCTCGTTCCCATCCAGCTCTTCGCATTCAGCGGCGTGCATTCGATCGCGAGCGATCTGGCCGGAATCTCGATCCGCCACGCGGTCGGAATCTTTCGCTTCTCGATCTCGGTGAAGGTGAGCGGCGTCATGACGATGTCGGCGGAGCCAAGCTGGCTCGCGGCGCCATCGGACGCGATCCATTTGCCGGAGCCGTAATGCTTTCCGTCGGTCTGCCGCATCCGGTACAGCATCAGCTTGTCGCCGCCCCTCAAATGCAGCGACAGCCAGTCCCAGCCGCTCTGGTCTGACGCCAGCGGCTGGCTGCTCCATTCGCGATCCAGCCAAGCCTGCCCGGTCACTTCGACGGGCTTGTCGTCGATGGTGATGCTGCCCTTCGCCGTGTAATGCGGCTGGCTGTAATAATACGAAGCCTGTTCGCGCAGCGATTTGCGGCTGTAGCCGGCATCGCCCTGCAGCACCAGTGGACGCTCGGCATCGAGCCGCAGCGCGTAAGCGAAATCGGCGCCCGACGCGCTCAGTTGAAGCGGCGCGATGTTGATGTCCGATAGCCCGCCGGGCCCGCGCATCTCCCAGCCATCGATCCAGGCGCGAAACGGTTTAGCCTCTGCGCCCGCCTGCCCGACCCCGCCGCGCGCAAAGGTCTGTACGTAACGGTGGGTATCGGCGCGCGTGACGGCGGCATGCCCCATCCATATCTGCTGATTGGCCCAGCCTTCCTGTTGAGCCCCGGCCGAAACCGCCTGACGGAACAGCGTCCATTGTGCGCCATACGCCGCACCTTTGCCGTCGACAAGATTGGCAGTGACGTACCACCACTCGATCCGGAACGCCGGATGCGGGCCGTGATCGGCGGGGAACGCAAAGGCCTTTCCGGGAACGACGGCAGCAAACCCGTCGGCGCTTTCCCCGAGCCCGGCAAAGCCTTGCGCGAGCGCCTTGCCGCCAAGGCCGGCGAACATGGCGCCGCCGATCAGGCTTCGTCGGGTGATCCCGTAGCTAGCGCTCATTGGCAAAGATCCGGATCAGGCTCGCCGGCTGCATGCGCGCGAGACGCAGCACCGGCAACGCCGCGGCGGCCAGTGCGGCCAGCATCGCGACCGCGAGCAGCCAGAGCAATTGCGCCGGGAAGACATGGAACGGCAGCCGCCAGCCGAACGCCTTGACGTTGACGATTGCGAGCAGGCACCAAGCTACCAGCAGCCCGAGCGGCAGCGCGAAGATCGCCGTGATCAGCGCCACCGACATGGTTTTCAGCAGTTCGATCGCCGCCAGTTTTCGCCGCGTAATGCCGATCGCCCACAGCGGCGCCAGCTGCGGCAGGCGCGAATTGGCGAGCGTCAGCAGGCTGGTGAGCAATGCGACGCCGGCAACGCCGAGCGTGAAGGCGTTCAGCGCCGCGGTGACCGCAAAGGTGCGGTTGAAGATCCGCTTCGACTCCGCCTTCATCGTCGCCTGGTCCGTGACGCTGCGGTCGTCGAGCGCAAATTTGCCCTGCAATGCCCCGATCAGGCCGGGAATATCAGGCGGGGCGACCCGCAGCCCCATGCGCGTCAGCGGCGTTTCCGGAAAGCGCCGCGTCAGTGCGGCGTAGTTCACCATGATCTGGCCCTTGGGATTGCCGTAATCCGCATAGATGCCGATCACCCTGACCGGCCAGCGGCCTCCTGGCGTCGGCACATCGACCGTATCGCCGACGGATAGTTTCAGCCGCCGCGCCAGTTGCTCGCTGACGAGTGCGGCATCGCCCGGGCGCAGCTTGTTCCAGACATTGTCGATCGATTGCAGCAGCGGCCAGTGATCGC
>JAQSDT010000358.1 GCA_029946075.1 bacterium
CATGCCGCTTTCGGTACCTTTTCGTGAAAATCCGTCGCACGCTGGAACGCTGCGCCGATCCGCACCAGTCCGGCCTCGTCGAAGGAACGGCCGATCAGTTGCAAGCCGACCGGCAGGCCCGATTTGGTGAAGCCCGCGGGAATCGAGAGCGACGGCAGGCCGAGATAGTTGATCGGGCGGGTGAACTTGGTGATGCGCTGGATGACGGCTTCCGCGTTGAGGCTGTTGCCGACATCGCTCTCGGCAATCGTCACGGCCGGCATCGGCGCGACCGGCGCGATCACGGCATCGGTGCCGGTCACGGCCGCGAGATAGGCCGACAGCGCCTGACCGCGCCAGCGCATCGCTTCGAGATACGACACCGCGGGAATGGCGAGGCCGTTCTGCAACCGCATCAAAACCTGCGCGCCGTAATCCTGCGGCCGCTCAATCAGCCAGCGCTTGTGGAAGGCGGCGGCTTCGGTGGCGAGCACGAGCTGGCAGGCGGCGGTGAGCTGGCGCTGATCCGGCAGTTCGACCTTGACGATCTCGGCGCCTTCTTTCTTCAGCGTCGCAATGGTCTCGTCGAACACCCGTGCCACTTCCGCATCGAGATCGTCGACATAGAACGCGGTGGGCACGCCGATCTTCAATCCCTTGAGCGAGCCCTTGGCGGCGGCCATGTAGTCCGGCACCGGCCGCGACGATGTGGTGGGATCGGCGGGATCCGCGCCCGCCATCAATCCGACCAGCAGCGCGCAATCCTCGACGGTTTGCGCGAGCGGGCCGACGGTATCGAGCGACTGCGACAGCGGCATCGCGCCGGCGCGGCTGATCAAGCCCACCGTCGTCTTGAAACCGGTGACGCCGCAGAAATGCGCGGGCATCCGGATCGAGCCGCCGGTGTCCGAGCCGAGCGCGGCAAAGGTCAGCCGCGCAGCCACCGCCGAGCCGGAGCCGGAGGACGAGCCGCCGGTGATGTGATCGGTATTCCAGGGATTGCGTACCGCGCCGTAGTGCGGGTTGTGACCGGTCGGGCCGTAGGCGAATTCGACCATCTGCAGCGAGCCCAGCCTGACCGTGCCGGCGTCTTTCAGGCGCTGCAATGCCGTGGACGTCGTCGTCGGTACGAAGTCGCGGCGAATCCTGGAGCCGCAGGTGACCACCTTGCCGGCATCGTAATACATGTCCTTGTGCGCCAGCGGCACGCCGTGCAGCGCGCCCGCGCTATTGCCCTTGGCGAGCGTGGCGTCCGCGGCATCGGCAGCCGCCAACGCCGCATCCGCCTCGATCGCCATGAAGGCGTTGACGCGGGGTTGCCACTGCGCAATGCGGTCGAGGCAGGACTGCGTCACCTCGCGCGAGGAAAGCTTCTTCCCGGCGATCGCTTTCGCGACCGCAACGAGCGACATCAACGCCGGTTCGCCGCTCATGTCGACACCTTCGCGTTCTGCACGAGCAGGAAGGTGGCGGGCTCCAGATCGAACGGCAGCGTGCCGGCGACGGGCGCAAAACCTTCGAAGGCCGGTCCGATGGAATTGGCGATGCGCGCGGATGCTTCGGCATCCTGCGGAACGCCTGCGATTTCAGTGAGGACCTTGACGTCCTTTGGACCCGGTTTGGTCATGCCGCGCTTGCTCCCATATTGTTTTTATTGGTGTCGTTTTTGCTGGCCGGTGCGCGGCTGTGCCCGGAGCCGGGAATGGCCATGTAGCACGCCGCCTGGTGGCCCATTGTATCGACATCGCTGAGTTTGGGAGTAGCATTTGCGCAGAGCGGCTCCGCAAACGGACAACGGGTGTGAAACCGGCAGCCCGGCGGCGGATCGATCGGATTGGGCGGATCGCCCGAAATCGGCGGCGTTTCGGTGCGATTGTCCGGATCGGACGACGGCATCGCGGCCAGCAGCGCCCGCGTATAGGGATGCGCCGGCGCGTCCCAGACCTGGTCGACCGGGCCAAGCTCGACCACTTCGCCGAGATACATCACCAGCACGCGGTCGCTGATGTATCGCACGACGTTGAGGTCGTGGCTGATAAAGAGATATGTCAGGCCGAATTCGCGCTTCAAATCCGACAGCAAATTGAGCACCTGAGCCTCGACGGATTTGTCGAGCGCCGATACCGCCTCGTCGAGGATGACGAGCCGCGGCGACAACGCCAGCGCGCGCGCGATGTTGACACGCTGACGCTGGCCGCCGGAGAACTCGTGCGGATAGCGGTTGGCAAATGTTTCCGGCCGCAAGCCGACCTTGCCGAGCAGCTCCCGCGCCAGCGTGCGCGAGGCACTATCTGCCATGCCGTGGACTTTCGGGCCGAACGCGATCGATTCCTCGATGGTCAGACGCGGGTTGAGCGAGGCGTAGCTGTCCTGAAACACCATCTGCATGCCGCGGCGCAGTTCGCGCAAGCTCAGCGATCGGCCGACCTGCATGCCGTCGTAAATGATGTCGCCGGCATCGTATTTCATCAAGTGCATCAGGAGCCGTGCAGTCGTCGACTTGCCGCAGCCGGACTCGCCGACGATTCCGACCGTCTCGCCCTTGGCGATCGAAAACGAGACATTGTCGACGGCACGGACGGTCTTGCGCGCCTTGAACAAATCGCCGCGCACCGGGAAGTGTTTTGTCAGGCCCTTGACCTGAAGCAGCGGCTGCGCGGCGCCGCCGACATCCTCGACGGGCGCCAATGGTTCGGCGGTTGCAGTCGTCTCACTCATGTTCAGTCTCTCGGTTCAATTCCTGATATCCATGGCGCTGCGCATGCCATCGCTCAACAGGTTGAAGCAGATCGAGACCGCAAAGATCATCGCGCCTGGCAGCGCCGCCACCCACGGATTGACGTAGATCGCGGTGCGCAGCGTGTTCAGCATCAGGCCCCATTCCGGCTCCGGCGGTTTGGTGCCGAGGCCGAGGAAGGAGAGACCGGCCGCGAGGATCATCGACACCGAGATCAGGCCGGTGGCGTAGACGAAGATCGGACCGAGCACATTGCCCAGCATGTGCACGCGCATGATGGTGAAGGGACTGGCGCCGGAGGCCCGCGCGGCCTCGACGAAATCCATGTTGCGCACGCCTGTTGTGACGCTTTCGGCGACGCGAGTGATCTGCGGGACGAACACGATGGTCAGCGAGACGATCGAGTTGACGATGCCGGCGCCAAGCGCACCGGAGATCGCAATCGCCAGCAGCACAGAGGGGAAGGCGTAGAACACGTCGATGGTGCGCATGATCGCGGTGTTGAGCCGGCCGCCGACATAGCCGGCGACGAGCCCGAGCGAGGTGCCGATCACAAAGGCGAGGATGACCGGCAGGATACCTATGAGCAGCGACAGTCGGCCGCCATAGATCAGGCGCGCCAGCATATCGCGGCCGAGTTCGTCGGTGCCGAAAGGATAGTTCGGCGTGCCGATGTGGCGGAGCCGGCGGATCATCGAGCCCTGATAGGGATCGGCAAGGCCGAGCCACGGCGCCAGCAGCGCGGAGAGAAAGATCAACGCGAGAATGAAGGCGCAGGCCATCGCCACCTTGTCGCGCGCGATGCGGCGGCCGACGGTGGCCCAATAGCCGCGCGCCTTGGTGGCGGGCGCGGCTTGCAGGGCGGTATCCGACATTGCATTCATAATCAGCCCCGCTTGATGCGCGGATCGATCGCGGCCTGCGCGATATCGACCAGCAGATTGAGGGCCACGAAGAACAGCGCCAGCACCAGGATCGTGCCCTGCAGCAACGGCAGGTCACGCTGGAAGATCGCCGAATTGAGCAGCAGACCCGAACCCGGCCACGAGAACACGGTTTCGATCAGGATCGAGCCGCCGAGCATGTAGCCGAGTTGCAGCCCCATCACCGCGAGTGCGGTCGGCGCGGCATTCTTGATGACGTGCTTGAACACGTCGGTCTCGCGCAGGCCCTTGGCGCGCAGCGCCTCGACGAAATCCTGTGAGAGAATGTCGCCGGTCAGCGCGCGCACGGTACGCGTAACGATGCCCATCGGAATGACCGAGGTCGTGATCGCCGGCAGCACCAGATATTTCAGATGTTCCCAGTCCCAGCTCCACGCCGCGGAGCCGCCGGAACCGGCACCGACCGCGGGCAGCCAATTGAGCTGCACCGAGAAGATGATGACCATTACCATGCCGAGCCAGTAATGCGGCACCGAGACGCCGGCGATCGCGATCGAGGTCGCAACCTTGTCGATCCAGGTGTCGCGGAAATAGCCGGCG
>JAQSDT010000359.1 GCA_029946075.1 bacterium
GTGATCTTTTCGTCGCCGACGGCGAGGATGACGTCTTCGGCCTTGAGCTCGGCGCGCGCCGCCGGTCCTCTGCCGGCGATACCGGCCACCACGACCCGGTTCTCGATCTCGTGGGTGTACATTCCGAGCCAGGGCCGCGCCGGCTTGTTGACGCGGCCGAATTTTTTGATGTCGTCGAGCACCGGCTTGAGCAGGTCGATCGGCACGATCATGTTGACATGCTCGGCGCGGCCGTCGCGCTCGCGCTCGAGCTGCAGCGAGCCGATGCCGATCAGCTCGCCGCGGGTGGAGATCAGTGCGGTGCCGCCCCAGTTGGGATGCGCCGGATAGCTGAAGATCGCCTCGTCCAGCAGATACTCCCAGTAACCGGCAAACTCCTGCCGGGCGGCGATCTGGCTCGCGACCGAACGCGTGCGGCCGCCGGCGCCGCCGACCACGACGCGGTCGCCGACGACGGCGGCGGCGGAAGAACCGAGCGGCAGCGGATCGAGATCGAGATCGCCGAGCGCCTGCACCAGGCCGAAGCCGGATTCGGAATCGAATCCGAGCGCGTGCCCTTCCACGACGCGGCCGTCGCCGCGATGCAGCCACACGGCTTCCGCTTCGGTGATGAGATAGCCGATCGTCAGCACCAGCCCGCGATCGATCACGACGCCGTTGCCGGCGCGCTCGGTGCCGAGCGTTTCGGCGGTGAAGGCATCGGGCGGAATGATCGAATGCAGCCCGACCACCGAGGCGAGCGTATGGTCGAGATCGAAACCGTAGTCGCCCGGGCGCGGCTGGTTGACGGGCGGCACCTTCCATTCGGTCAAGGACGGCATCGATGGTCTCCTGGCGAACCTGCGGGCCTTCGCCGAGGCGAAAGCGCCGGATATCACGACAATCTATGCTGCAAACGGCCGTCTTTAAAGTGTCTCGCCAATCAGCCGCAGGGCGACTCACAGGATCGCGCGTGTTCCATCTAGCGGAAGTTCAGCCTGCCTTGTTAGCCGGCTTTGGCCCGTTCGCGCGCCGGCATGATGCGGAATCTTCGATTTTCCTTCATCCACTCAGCGCGTTCGTCGCGCAACATGGTTCGCCGCACCTTGCCGGAATCGTCGCGCAAGCCGACGCGGAGCGCCTCGAAACTTTCAGGGTGCTTGTAGCGGCTGAGGGTGTCGGCCAGAAATGCAGCCATGCCGTCGGCGACGGCCTGTGCATCGGTGGCCTCATCGAGTTCGAGGATCGCATGCACGCGTTGGCCGAACTCGGGATCGGGCAGGCCGACGACCACGCAGGATCGCACGGCGGGATGTGCCGACACCGCGGCCTCGACCTCCGCCGGATAGATGTTGGCGCCGCCGCGCAGGATCATGTCGGCGAGGCGGTCGCCGAGATAGAGATAGCCGTCGGCGTCGAGCCGGCCGATATCGCCGAGCGATTCCCAGCCGTCGGCGCGGCGCTTCGGTTCGGCGCCGAGATAATGATAGGTCGAGCCCGCACCGTCGTTGGGCAGGAAATAGATTTCGCCGGTTTCGCCGGTCGCGACCTCGTTGCCGTCTTCGCCGACGATGCGCAGGCGCGACGTATCGCCGATCTTGCCGACCGAGCCCTTGTGCGCGAGCCATTCGACGCCTGAAATGATGGTGGCGCCCTGCCGTTCGGTGCCGCCATAGAGTTCGTAGATGCGCTCCGGCCCCAGCCACTCGATCCACTTTTCCTTCAGCCATGGCGGCATGGGAGCCGCCATGTGGAACACGATTCCGAGGCTAGAGAGATCGTAGCCGTTACGCACCGCGTCCGGCAGCGACCAGATCCGGTGCATCATGGTCGGCACGAAATTGACCCACTGCACCTTGTTGGCCTCGATCAGGCGCAGGCACTCCTCAGCGTCAAATTTGACGAGGCCGGTGACCCGGCCGCCGTGGAACAGCGCCGTGTGCGATACGATGAAGGGTGCGTTGTGATAGAGCGGGCCCGGGTTCAGCAGCGACGCGCCGATCGGCATGCCAAGCGCAGCCGGTCCTGCGGTTTCGATGACGGCAGGCCCGTGATCGAGAATCACCTTTGGCCGGCCCGTTGAGCCACCTGATGTCATCGCCTTCCAGTAGCGCGACACCGGGTTCGTCACCGGCTCATCCGAACAGCCTTCGGGCATGAAATCGGCCGGCAGCGTGTTCGGCGCATTCCAGTCCGGCTGGCCACCCACCACCAGAGATGGCTTTAGAATCTCAAGCACGGCGGCGGCTTCGCCCCGCGGCAGCCGCCATGTCAGCGACGTCGGCGTCGCGCCGCATTTCCACACCGCAAACGTCGTCTCGAAAAACACGTTGCTGTTCGGAAGCCCGATCGCGACGAAGTCGCCCGGCTTGACGCCCTTGGCGGCAAACGCCCGCGCGCGCCGGTTGGCGTTACGCTCGAGCTGCTCCCAGGTCAGCGTTTCCCTGCCATGGCTGATGGCGATCGTGCCCTTTGGTTTGCGTTCGGCATACCAGCGCGGCACGTCGGCGAGGGGGATCAGCATGGGGCGTTTCCGTTTGCGGGCGCCTTGACGGCGCGCTTGTGTTTCTGCCGTGGCGTCAGGCCACACGCCGGCACTTCACCAACAGGAAGCGTCGCGAGTCAAGCCGCGCAGGCGAGGCGTGCTCTACGGATCCAGCTCGGTATCCCAATAGAGATAATCCAGCCAGCTATCGTGCAGATAGTTCGGCGGAAACAGCCGGCCGTTGCGATGGAGCTGGTGCACGGTCGGCGCGAACGGCGTCTGCCGCGGGAACATGCGCGCCTGCTGCGGCGTCAGATTGCCCTTGCGCAAATTGCACGGAGAGCAGGCCGCGACGACGTTCTCCCAGGTGGTCTGGCCGCCCTTGCTGCGCGGGATGATGTGATCGAAGGTGAGGTCGTCATGCGCCAGGCAATACTGGCAGCAGAAGCGGTCGCGCAGGAAGACGTTGAACCGGGTGAAGGCGGGATGCGTGGTCGGCTTGACGAAGGACTTGAGCGACACCACGCTCGGCAGCTGGATCTCGAAGGTCGGACTACGCACCGCGCGATCGTAATGCTCTACGATATTGACGCGGTCGAGGAACACCGCCTTGATCGCGTCTTGCCACGACCAAAGAGACAGTGGGTAGTAACTCAGCGGCCGGAAATCCGCGTTCAGCACCAGTACCGGCCAACCGCCCTGCGAGACATGTGCGTTCAAGTAACGCTCCTGACCCCCATTTTCGCTGCGAAGCAGCATGTGCCCTGCATACTACAGTCAGCGTGACGGCATTGTGAAGAGCATTCCCCGCCCTATCCAGCGAGCGGCGCGCGTGGCGGGGCGTGTTCCTGCCCCCGCCACGGGCCGCAAAAAGAGGCTCAAGCCATCGTGATCGGCCGTTCTCCCCGCGGCCGGCGGCCGAGGTCACGCGCCGCCGCCCTGGATTTTCTCCAGCTTCTGCAGGCAGCGCGTCACGGCGACCTCCGGCGGCATCGGCGTATCCGGAAAACTGGTCTTCCAGTCGGTGACGCCGACCTCGCCGATATAGATATCGCCCTTGGAATCCATGGCGATGCCGTGAGGCGCGAGGAATTTACCGGCTTCCAGCCCCGGGCCGTTCTCGCCGCCGAGCCGGGCGAGGCGGTTGCCTTTGGCGTCCACGATCGAGAGCCGCGGGCCGAGATTGGGCACCTTGCGATTGACGGCAAGGCCCGGGCCGAGTTCGCCGATGATGAAATTCGGCTGCCTGCCGCCGCAGCGGCACAGCGCGCAGGGCCGGTGCAAATTGTTCCATTGCGTCTCGTATTTGCCGTTGCCGTCGAACACCTGCACGCGGTGGTTCTCCCGGTCGGCGACATAGACCCAGCCGTCGGCATCGGTGGCAATATTGTGCACGATGTTGAACTGGCCGGGATCGGTGCCGGGCTCGCCCCAGCTCTTCAGCAGCTTGCCGTCAGGTGAATATTTGTGGACGCAGGCATTGCCGTAGCCGTCCGAGACGTAGATCTCGCCCTTCGGCGACAGCGCGGTGTGGGTGCAGCGGTGGAACGGCTCGCCGCTCATAAACGGCGCGGGCTTGTTCGGAATGCCGATCGTGAGCAGCACCTTGCCGTCGGTGGTGCATTTGCGCACGGTGTGGTCGCCGTCGTCGGTGCAGTAGAGATTGTCGTCGGCGTCGATGTGCAGGCCGTGGGCGCGATTGAACAGGCCTTCACCCCAA
>JAQSDT010000360.1 GCA_029946075.1 bacterium
AGCGCGTAGAGCCACAGCCGTCCCTGCCGCGCCATGTGGCGCAGCCGTACCAGCCATTCGAACACGAAATAGGCGAGGCACGTCCACAGCACCCCGTCGACCCAATGATGTGCGGCCTGATAGGCGGGGGCGACCGTCAACACGACCATCATGGAGACGCCGGCAATGACGGCGGCATAGGCCGCCTTGGTCATGTCGCGGCCGGCCGTTTGGGCGGTGAAATACGCCAGTGCGGAAAGAACACGCCGCTTGGACATTGGGAAAAGGGTGCCTGGGGTAAGATGTGTCTGATCGGGTACGGAAAGCCGGCTGACGGTCACCAAAGCGACCCAGTCGCCGCAAAGTGCCCGGACGCAGCGAGGCCGTCAACGATGGGTCTCTTGCCGGTTTCCGTTATGGCCGTGTGCCGGCCGGTTCGGGCGGTGACGATGGGCCGGGACGGCAAAGAAATTTGCGCTTAATTGTGAAAATCCCGTCCAAACGTCGGCTTTTCTCCGTATATCAAAAAGGGCCCGCGGATATTACGATAGCGGGCACTGCAACAGAATCGCGAAAACGCTCACTCGCGTCAGATATTGGTTGGAATCCGATGGACACGTCACATCTGGCTCAACACGCAGGGACCGCGGGCGCGCTGTTCGCGTCGATCTTCGTGGTCGCCACCACCACGATGAAGACCATGATCCCGCTCCGGGTCTTCGGCATTCTCGCCAATGTCGTCCTGATCGTGACCGCGATCCCCAGCCACAATTATCTGGTCATGGGCGTCCAGTTCGTCATGCTGTTCGTCAATTCGTACCGCCTGCACCAGATGCTGCAGCTGGTGCGCGACGTGAAGAACTCGGTCAACAGCGACCTGTCGATGGAATGGCTGAAGCCGTTCATGAACGAACGTAACTGCACGGCCGGCGAAATCCTGTTCTACAAGGACGAGAAGGCCGAGGACATGCTCTACATCGTCAGCGGCAAGTTCAAGCTGGTGGAGTCCGGCATCGTGCTGCCGATCGGCGCCATCGTCGGCGAACTCGGCATGCTGTCGCCGTCCAACATGCGAACCCAGACGCTGGAATGTATCGAGTCCGGCCTCGTGCTCAGTGTCAGCTACAGCAAGGTCGAGGAGCTCTACGTGCAGAATCCGGCATTCGGCTTCTACTTCCTGCGGCTGTGCACCGCGCGGCTGTTCCAGAATCTCGATACCCTGCAGCAGCGGCTGGACCAGCAAACGGCGTCCGCTGCCGCGCCGAAGCCCGCATAGCGGCCAGGAGCTTACAAGCGTGCTCGAACGGGTGTCAGACCGCGGTGTCCTGTCGTCGTTGCGTTATCTGTTCGCCGATTTCATCGGCGAGGATGACGACACGCCGCCGTTCCTGCCTGCGGCGCTGCCCGCGTCTGTGGTGGAGGTGGCAAGCGATGCCATCAATCTCCTGATCGAATATCAGGGCACCACCTACGCCCAGCTTTATGTCGACCGGCTGAAGCGGTTCATTGGCAAGAACGGCGTCGACGACGCGATGCTCGGCGAGATCGCGCGGCTGATGGCGGTGCGCATGAGTTACGAGGATCCGATCCGGATCGCGCAGCTCAAGCTCGCAGAGCTCAATGATCCCGGCAAGCAGCCCTCCGTCGATATCAGAAAGTTCAGGCTGGATGAGCTGGTCGGCTCGCTTCCCGCGATGGTCGCCGAATATCTTCTCATGGTGCTCGACTGGGTCGGCTGGGCCGCCCGCTCGCACGTGTCGATCCGCTTCTCGACGGCAAGCCGCGTCGGCATTCGGCGCCTCAGGATCGAGGCTGGCCTGCGGCGATGGCGGCTGTTGTCGATCCGCTACACCAAGGAGCGGGTCTGGGTCGAGCGCTGGCTGCACATGATCGATCGCGCACTAACCAAGGAGCCTGCCGCCGCGAATGCGATCGTGCAGACTGCGACCATGATCGAGGGCTATGGCGACGTCTATCTTCAGGGCATGGCGGATTGGGAGGTCGTCATTGGCGACCTCGCCAAGCCGACCTTCGACCGCGTGCTGGCGCTGCCGGATCTGGCCGCCGCAATCGCCGAAGCGCGTGCCGCCGCCACGCCCGATCCGCGCCAGGTCGCGCTCAAGCGCAAGATCGCGGAGCTCCGGGCGCAGGTACCCGCCGGTGTGAACGCCGCCTGAGCCTAAGCGCTCTGCGCCGTCTTCACGGACACCACTTTGTCGTCCTGGGGGGACGGCGGATGGCGCTTGAGGTGATCCCGGCGCAGGCCGATCTCGTCGCGGACGAATTCGTAGCCGAGCTTGAACGTGTCGAGGCCGTCGCTCGAGATCGTCCCGTCGCGAAGTCCTATCACGACGTTCCTGAGGATGGTCTCCAACTCGTCCTGCAGCTCGTCGAGATCGTCCAGCGTGTCGGCGAATTCCATGCGCTCGCCGATATCGAGAATGGCGGTTGCAAGCTCGCTGGCCTTTTCCGGCGCGACCCGCGTCACCTTCGTATACACCGCGGCAAAGATCGAGCCGATGACGCTGAGAGCGGCGAGGGCGAAATACATCAGGTCGCTGTAGCGCTCGACGAACGACTTGATCTCGTCGTTGATGTATTCGGCGGCGCCCGGATGCGCGACGATGAAAGCGTCCTTGTCGGTGGCGGCCGGTTCGATCTTGGAAGCGAAGCCGTCGCTGAGCGCCAGTTCGGTCTTGTTCTCGTAGATAATGCGCGCCAGATCGCTCACGGTCGTGGTCGAGAGTTTGGATTGCGCCACCAGCAGCCATTCGAGGCCGATCGTATCGACGTCCTCTTCCGGCACGGCCGGCGAAGCCGACAGCATGCCGGTTGCGACCGTTTCCTCGGAAATCGCCGGGAACTTCCTCGCGATCGTCTTCGCCGATTCGATGGCGTTGATGCTGAAACCGCCGCGTTTGGCGATCAGCTCGTAGCTCTTGTCCTTTACGATCTGCGAGCCGTGCGCGACCTTGAACACGGCGCCGAATCCGGACGCGAAAAGCTTGTCGAAGGTCGAACCCGGCGGCGCCATCTGCACGCGCGTGCCCGCATCCGGGGCTTCGGAGAGTTCGAGCAGGTTGCGGATGAAGGCGACACTGCTCTCGCTATCGGCGATGACGGCGATCTTGCGCTTCTTCAGCTCGGCGATGGTCTTGATCTTCTTGTTGCTCGGGCTGAGCAGCAGGAACAGGTCATGTTCGAGGATCGCAACCGAGCGGGCACGGGAAGGGATTTTCGCGTCGGTGCGCAGGATCGCCAGGCTGGCTTCCTTGCGGTCGAACTGCGACAGCGCCTTGGCGTTGTCGCCATTGGGAACGATCTTCAACCGCAGGCGCGACGAATTGTTGTTGAGTACGGTCGCCAGCCGGGCGGCGAAACGCGCTTCGGCGCCGTTCGGCTCGCCCACCGCAAACACCAGCGTTTCGGAATTCCGTATGTACGCCCGGCCACCCCAGACGGTGACGGCGGTGAGGATCAGGGTCAGCAGGGAGAACAGAAGAATCTGCGCGCGGTTGCTTTTGACCACCGGCAAGCGGCGACGGCGCGTTTTCGGCGACGGCGTTGGGGCTTCAGCACTCATGGCTCGTACCCGGAAGAGAGGGACGTCTTGCCGCCAAACCGGCGCCGCAGGCCGTCCGATGAGTTCTTAAATGCCTAGAAAAGAACGATTATTTCGCCTACCCCGCAATGATATAACGCTTGGGGCAGATTGCAAACCGCGCCCGAAGGTAACCTTACCGGCGAGCCCTTGGGTGTGCACGGGCGCCGTAGTATCGCGTTTCAGCCACACCGGATGATTTTTTGAACTACCCACAGGTGCATTCTTGCGCGGGAGGTGCCATAAATGATGGCACGTTCGATCAGTCCGGGTTTGAGAAGAACATTGCGCTGACAGCCTAGGCCCCGGTTTTTCGCCACCCCATCAGTCCCAGCAAAGGGCGTCAGCTTTGTTGTTTCCTTCCATGTCGTCGTCGGTTGCTGTTGGTGCGCTGGTGGGATGGATGCTGCTTCTCACCGTGAAGCACGTCATCGCCGATTTCATGCTGCAGACTTCCTGGATGGCGATCGGCAAGGACCAGAAGACCGGCTGGGCGCTGCCATTGCTCGCGCATTGCCTCGTGCATCTGGCTGTGGCGATGACCTTGATTCTGATCATTGCGCCGAAATTCTGGTTCGTCGCCATCATCGATTTTCTCATT
>JAQSDT010000361.1 GCA_029946075.1 bacterium
GCAGCTTTTCACCCGTACCCGACGTCACCGGCCCCTCCGCAATTCACTTGCCGGGCGCGGCGGTTACCACCCGCTTGGCGAAGAATGCATCAATGGCTTGCGTCATCGAACCGACGGTCTTGTTCCGCCAGTTTTCCGACACGAGATATTCGCGGTCGCCCTTGTTCGAGACGTAGCCGAGTTCGACCAGAACCGACGGTACGTCGGGGGCCTTCAGCACCCGGAAGCCGGCCGATTTCAGCGGGTGCTTGTGCATGCGCACCGTCTGCTTCATTTCGCCCATCAGCAGCCGCGCGAAGCGGTTTGAAAAGGTCTTGGTTTCCCGCTGCGCCAGGTCGATCAGGATGTCGGCCACTTCGGTCGGCTCGTCGGTCAAATTGACGCCGCCGATGGCGTCCGACTTGTTCTCGGTTTCCGCCAGCCGCTCGGCCTCGGCGTCGGAGGCCTTGTCGGACAGTGTGTAGATGGTGGCGCCCTGCGCATCGCCCTCGCCGCGCGGCAAGGCATCGGCATGGATCGAGACGAACAATGCGGCCGATTGGCTGCGCGCGACCTTGACCCGGTCGTTGAGCGGCACGAACGTGTCGTCGGTGCGGGTCATGACGACCCGATATTTACCTGTTTTCTCGATCCGGTCGCGCAGCGCCAGACCGAATCCCAGCACCAGGTGCTTTTCCATGAAGTCGCCGCCGCCGGCCTGGGTGCCATTGTCGATGCCGCCATGGCCGGGATCGATCACGATCAGCGGCCGAGTATCCGGCGCTTGGCCCGGCTTGAGCGCCGCAGTGCTATCCCCCTGCGCGACGGCGGCATTGGCATCCGCGATCGCGGGGCGCAATTCGGGGCGGCTCTCCGGCGCCAGCATCTGGACGAACGCCGTGCGGTCGATTTCCTCGAGCTCGATCACCAGCCGCGGCGGCTGACCGTTGGCGGCTTCGAGCACGTAGGATTTGGCGATCTTGGCCGGCCCGGTCAGGTCGAACACGATTCGCGACCCACCCGGCATCACCAAGCCATAACGGAACGCCTTGACCAGCCCTCGCCCGGCGCTGCCGACACCGGCAGCCAGCTTGAAACTGAGCTGGGGAAGATCGACCACCACGCGATAGGGATCGGCCAGCGCGAAGGCGCGAAACTGGACGGGCTTGTCGAGGTCGAGAACGAAGCGGGTTTGCTTGCCGTCACCGGCAAGGCGCGCGTCAGACGCGGTCGGGAAGCTGGAAACGGCAGCGGGGCTGGACGCCTGGCCCGGTACGCCGTCAGGCGCGCTCTGGCTTGCGGTCGGCACACACGCGATTGCTGCGGCGCACAAGAGACTGCACCCCAGCAAAACACGGTGATTTGCGCGGTTCGCCAACGATTCGGTGCCTCCGACCGAGTCCTATTACCGCATTAGAACCACAGGGTTAATCGGACCTTAATACCCCTCGGGCGAAAAGGGCGGAGTGTTGCCGGACGGCGACGCTGGCCCGATGCTTCCCTTGCACGCAGCCCCCATTCCACGTATGTACGGAGTGCTGACGGCTAATACTCCCGGTTGTGTCGCGTTCAGCCTCCCGGTGCAGCGCCGGAACCTTCGAAGCAGAAAGTTCCAGCGTCTTTCCCGCCCTCTCCACAGCCAGCGCCGCGCGCGGCTGATACGGAGTGGCGGTTTCGAGCCCGAGCGGCGTCCGGTTCCAGGTACCCTTCAAACAGGTGCCTTTCACCAGGAACGGTTTGAGACACGGCAAAACTGATTATCCGGACCCCAAAACGGTCCGATATGCGATGGCCGGCGGGCGCCTCGGTGCCGCGACGGAGCTTCAGCGATAGACACGGCGGTACCTTTTTGCCGCCAACATGTTCAGACGGGCCGACGCTTGATGCGCCAGACTGTGTTGCCGACCAGGATCCACCGAACGATCGCGCCGACGCGAAGCGAAAGCTTCGCACGTCGCATCGCTGCCGTGGGCCCCCGTTCGGCGTGGCGCCAAGGTTTGCGTTTTGGCCTTCCCCTCACCCCCGAATCAGGTGGACCGTCGCGTCACCGGGCCGCGCAATTTGCGCGCGCCATGCACCGCGCCCGCCGCCGTCAAGAGCTCCAAAATGCCCAACAAGATGTTGATCGATGCCACCCACCCGGAAGAGACCCGGGTCGTTGTGGTCCGCGGCAACCGCGTCGAAGAATTTGATTTCGAGACCGCCCAGCGCAAGCAACTGCGCGGCAACATTTACCTCGCCAAGGTCACGCGCGTAGAGCCGTCGCTGCAGGCGGCCTTCATCGAATATGGCGGCAACCGCCATGGCTTCCTCGCTTTCAGCGAA
The DNA here is from genome assembly GCA_029946075.1 of bacterium. Taxonomy (GTDB): domain Bacteria; phylum Pseudomonadota; class Alphaproteobacteria; order Rhizobiales; family Xanthobacteraceae; genus Bradyrhizobium. The sequence goes on from JAQSDT010000361.1 coordinate 2,305, forward strand.
ATCCATCCCGACTACTACCAAATCCCGGTCGCCGACCGACAGGCGCTGATCGAGGCCGACGAACGCGCCCACCGCGAAGCCGAGGAAGAGAGCGAGAACCGCTCCTCCAACCGTCACCGCGGCCGTTCGCGCCACCGCAACGCCCGCCGCCGCGGCAGCGGCGATCGCGTGCAGAGCGATGTCGTCGAGAATGCCGCGATCGATCCGTCGCAGGCGCCGCAGCCCTATGACGGCGGCGAACACGCCGCGCCGCAGGATGAGGCGCACGCCCACGAGACAGCGCACCTCGAACATGGTCATGAAGAGCACGGCCATGTGTTGCACGACCATGATCACGCGCACGATCATTCCCAGGATCACGGTCATTCCCACGATCACGATCATGCCCATCCGCATGAGCATGCCCCCGTCGAAGCGTCGGCCGTGCCGCCCGCTCTGCCCGAGGCTGCGCCGGTCGAGGCTATCGCCGCCGCGCCGCAAGATCATGACGCGCACGACGAACGTCACGATGAGGAACACGCGCGCGAAAACGCCGCCCACGCCGAGGACGCGGCCCGGGCCGAGCAGTCCGCCGGCGAATACGAGCCGGCCTCGCACGAGGATCACGGCCCGGCGCCGGAAGGCGACGACCAGCACGACGATGAAGACGATGGCGACGACGCCGAAGAGGAAGTCGTCGAATCCGTCGGCGGCGACGACGTCATGGAGGAAGTGCCGGAACGCGCCTTCCGCCCGCGCCGCCAGTACAAGATCCAGGAAGTCATCAAGCGCCGGCAGGTGATGCTGGTCCAGGTCGTCAAGGAAGAGCGCGGCAACAAGGGTGCGGCGCTCACCACCTACCTGTCGCTCGCCGGGCGCTATGCCGTGCTGATGCCCAACACCGCCCGCGGCGGCGGCATCAGCCGCAAGATCACATCGGCCCAGGACCGTTCGCGGCTCAAGGAAGTGGTGCAGGATCTCGACGTGCCCGAGGGCATGGGGATCATCCTGCGCACCGCCGGCGCCTCCCGCACCAAGCCCGAGATCAAGCGCGACTTCGAATATCTGATCCGGATGTGGGAAACCGTCCGCGACATGACGCTGAAGTCGCAGGCTCCCACCCTCGTCTACGAGGAAGGCTCGCTCATCAAGCGTTCGCTGCGCGACCTCTACAACAAGGAAATCGACGAAATCCAGGTCGCCGGCCAGGCCGGCTACGACGAAGCCCGCGATTTCATGAAAATGCTGATGCCGTCCAACGTGCGGGCGGTCCGGCAATATCGCGATGGCCAGCCGCTGTTCTCCAGGATGGGCGTCGAGAGCCAGCTCGATGCGATGTTCTCGCCGACCGTGCAATTGCGCTCCGGCGGCTACATCGTCATCAACCAGACCGAGGCGCTGGTCTCGATCGACGTCAACTCCGGCCGATCGACCCGCGAGCATCACATTGAGGATACCGCGCTCAAGACCAATCTTGAGGCGGCCGAGGAAGTCGCGCGGCAGTTGCGCCTGCGCGATCTCGCCGGCCTGATCGTGATCGACTTCATCGACATGGACGAGAAGCGCAACAACCGCGCGGTCGAACGCAAGCTGTCCGACTGCCTGCGGCAGGATCGCGCGCGTATCCAGGTCGGACGCATCTCGCATTTCGGCCTGCTGGAAATGTCGCGCCAGCGCATTCGCGCCAGCGTGCTGGAAAGCTCGACCGAGCCGTGCGCGATGTGCGGCGGCAGCGGCCACGTCCGCTCGGTGTCGTCGGTGGCGCTGCAGCTGCTGCGCGGCATCGAAGAGATCCTGATGAAGGGCGCGACCCACAATCTGGTCGTCCGCACCCGCACCGACGTTGCGCTCTACGTGCTCAACCACAAGCGCGGCCATCTGCGCGATCTGGAAA
>JAQSDT010000362.1 GCA_029946075.1 bacterium
TTCGCTTCGCTCGCAATGACGAATCTCGCTTCCGCAAATGATACGTTAGCGCCAGCGCCACGCAGTGGCGCAGCTCGGCCTCCGGTAGCTCGTCTTTCGCGTCCAGCAGGATGCAGCGGTTGCCGCCGAAGCGCAGTTTTGGATACAGCTCGCGAAACGTCTCCACCAGATCGGTCTGGCAATGGAAATAGACCGCGTACTGGCCGGGCTCCGCCTTCACCTGGTCGATCCGGACCGTGCTGCCGCTCTTGCTCTCGGATGTGAGATAGCTCGGCTGTCCCCATTTCAGCGCTTCGTCGAGCGGACCTACGCCCTTGGTACTCTTCGCGGTGTCGAAGATCAGCCGTCGCAGCACTTGCAGCTTTGACTTTACCGACGCGGGATAGGCGCTGAAGACGGCGTCGACCGAGGAGTTCGATTGGCCTGCGCGCGGCGGCGCAGCGCTCTTCTTGACCGGCTTCTTCATGGGTGCCTGCGCATTTCCTGATGGTGATGCGCAGACTAGATCAGCTGTCGGTCCTGCGAAAGCGGGACCGGCGATCATTATGCCGCGTCGCGCAGGCCGGCCAGGAACACATCGACGCTCTTCGACAGCGCGTCGGCCTGCTGGCCGAGCTGTCCTGTCGCGGCTGCCACGTTATCAGCCAATGCGCGCGACTGGTCGGCGGACTGGCTGGCGCCGGTGACGTTCACCGAAACGTCGCTGGTGCCGCTCGCGGCCTGCTGAACGCTGCGGGCGATTTCGCGCGTCGCCGAATCCTGTTCCTCCACCGCGGCGGCGATGGTGGTGGCGATGGCGCTGATCTCGCGGATGGTGTCGCTGATGCCGCCAATGGCTGCCACGCAGTCGCCGGTGGCGGACTGGATCGCGGCGACTTGCCCCGCGATCTCGTCGGTCGCCTTGGCGGTCTGGCTTGCGAGTTCCTTGACCTCGGACGCGACGACGGCAAAGCCGCGGCCGGCCTCGCCGGCGCGTGCGGCCTCGATGGTGGCGTTCAGTGCCAGCAGATTGGTCTGGCTCGCGATGGCGCCGATCAGGCGCAGCACGTCGCCGATCTTCTCGGCAGCCGAAGCAAGGCTGCCGACCAGCTCGGTGGTCTGTTGGGCCTTGACCACCGCGTTGTCGGCGACCTGGCTGGAATGCGTGACCTGACGGCCGATCTCGGCCACCGAGGACGCCAGTTCCTCGGTCGCGGCGGCAACCGTGTTGACGCTGGTGGACGCCTCGTCGGAGGCCGCAGCCGCGGCAGCGGCGCGCCTGGACGTACCGTCCACGCTTGCCGTGATCTCGCCGGCCGCGTGCTTCATGGCCGTCGTCGCCTGCGCGACGGCGGCGACGACGCTCTTGACGTCGGCCTCGAAGCGATCGGCCATCTGGCGCTGCAAGGCCTTCTTCTCGACCTCGGACTGCTCCTTGGAGGCTTCCTGCGCCTCGCGCATGCTGCGCGCCTCGATCATGCTGCGGCGGAACACGTCGACCGCACCCGCCATGGTGCCGAGTTCGTCGCGGCGTTCGCTGCCGGGAATCTTGACGTCGATCTCGCCGCCGGAGAGCCGGTTCATGACCGCCGTGATGGCGGCCAGCGGCCGTGACAGGCCGCGGCCGAGCAGGAATGCCAGCACGATCGCGCCGAACAGGATCGCGAGCGTGCCGAGGATCAGGTTGCGCTGTGATGTCGCCGCGGCGGCCTCGTATTCGGTGGTATCCTTGACCACTTCGAGAAGGCCGACCGGCTGGCCGGCGTAATTCTTGATCTGCCCGAGATAGAGCGCGGCGGGACGGCCGGCGAGCGTTGCGTCGCGGCGGAGCGGCTGGCCTGATATCACGCCCTTGAGTTCGTCGGGGGATGCGACCATCTCGTCGCCGAAGGTCGAGGACAGCTTTTTGAATTCCTTGCCGTCGTACGAATAAACCGCCAGATCGATGCCGAAGCGCTTCTTGGCGCGGTCGACGAATTCCTTGCCGAAGGCGGCGCCGACGTCGGTGTTCGCGATCGTCTTGCCATCGCGGATGATCGGCGTCATGCCGAAGATGCTGAGCGCTTCGCGGCCGGGTTCGACGCCGACGATCTGCTTGCCGGTCTTCATCGCCTCGACCACGGTGCTGCGGCGTCCCGAGATGTCATCCCCGAAGACTTTTGGTGCATGGACGCGGTAGACGACGGTCGCCGGGGGCTTCTGGAAGGTGATGAGCGGGATACCCTGGGCGGTCAGCGCCTTCATGGCGTCGCCGAGCAGCGCCGCCAGTCCGTCGCGGTCGTCCTTGGCGATGGCGTCGCCGACCGGCGGCAGCGCCGCGACCACCGAACTGACCGCCAGCGCGGCGCGCCCCTCGTAGTCGATGGCGGCAATCACGCTGTCATATTGCAGCTTGAGCTGCTGATCGAGCGCGAGTTGCGTCAGCGAGCGTTGCTGGGCGATCGAGAAGGTTCCGAGGATGCCGCAGGCGACGGCCACCGTGAGCGAGATGGCGAGAATCAGGCGAACGGCGATCGAGCGAATCTGGAACATGAGACTTACGGAGCTCCGCGAAGCGAGGGTCCGTAAGAGATTTCATAAACTGCTTAACAACAGGGTTGCGCAGGTGTCCGTAGATTTACGTGCCGCCCTGCCCGTTACCGCGCCGTCGGCGGCGTATCGAGATTGCCGGCCAGGATCGCCCGGCCGACATCCTCGTAATGCGCGTCACGGCCCTGGATCTGCTGGGCGATCGCATGCATGTCGCGAAAGCGCCGCTCGAACTTGTTGGCGCTGAACACGGCGGTGGCGCCGGCCATGTGATAGGCGGTGTCGACGATCGCGGCCGATTGGTGGATGGTCCAGGTGGTGGCGATCCGCATCGCCACGCGATGGGCTTCGGTGGTCGTGCCGCCGTTGGAAAGGTCATGCCAGACTTCGGCCGCGGTCGAATAGAGATAGGCGCGGGCGGCGCGCAGGCTCGCCTCGGTGCGGCCGATCGTGCCCTGCACGGCGTTGTTCTCGCGCATCGCCTTCATTGCCTGCGGCGTCTTGCCGCGCGAAAGTTCGATCGCCGCATCGAGCGTGGCGCGCGCGACGCCGAGCGAGGTGGCGGCAAAGCCCATGCCGAACACCATGTTGGTCGACAGCTGGTACAGCGGGCCGTTCTCGCGCCGCGCTTCAGGCTCGTCGCGCAATGCTACGAATTTTTCCGGAATGAAGAGGTTTTCGACCGAATAGGAGTCGGTGCCGGTGCCGCGCAGGCCGATCACGTCCCAGACGTCGTACATCGTGGCATCGGCCATCGGAAACAGGATGGTGCGGATTTCCGGCGAGCCGTCCTTCTTCAGGCGCGGCGTGCCGTCGGCCTCGAGGATGCCGACATGTGCGCCGAGCCAGCTGGCCTGCCGCGAGCCGGAGGCAAAGTCCCAGCGCGCATTCGCCATGTAACCGCCAGGAACCGCCTGCACCTGGTGCTTGATCGCACCCCAGGCCAGAATGCCGGGCGCGACGTTGAAGATCTCGTTGGCGGCATCAGGGTCGAGATAGGCCGCCGTCATCGCGCAGACGCTGCACTGGCCGAGGCACCAGGCGGTCGAGGCGTCGGCCTTGGCGACTTCCTCCTGCATCTGCATGAAGCTTTCCAGCGGCAGTTCGGCGCCGCCGAAACGGCGTGGCAGCAGCGAGCGATAAAGCCCGTTCTCGATCAGCGCCGATGTCACCGCCGGCGTCAGCCGCCGCGTCCGCTCGGTCTCGTCGGCTTCGCGGGCGATCAGCGGCGCAAGCGCCCTGGCGCGCTCCACGAGGTCGAGGCCGGTTTGCTTGTTCATGGGCTTGGCTACGTCCTCTAGTGATGCCGCACGTCACGCCGCCGCGCGGCGAAGATCGAGCGTCTCGCGGCGTTTCGACGGGAAGCTCAGCGCCACCGCGACGGCGGCAAGGCCGATCGCGAAGGAGCCGGCATGCAGCCAGGTGTAGGAATGGGTGGTGTCGAACACGAACCCGCCGGCCCACGGTCCCAGCGCCATGCCGAGGCTGGCGAACGCCGAGACCGCGCCGAACACCGTGCCCATGATTTTGGCGCCGAAGAATTCGCGCACCAGCACCGCATAGAGCGGCATCACGCCGCCATAGGCGAGGCCGAACACGACGGAGAGCGCATAGAACTCGCCGAGCCGGAATACCGC
>JAQSDT010000363.1 GCA_029946075.1 bacterium
CAGCGTCGGTCGCAGATCGTTCATCAGCCGTTCGTTGAGGAAGCCGGGGCTCGAATTGCCCTTGGCGTCGGCATTCATGATCGCGAGGTCGACCGCGATGTCACGCTCGCCGCCGCCGGCCGCGACGATCATGTCCATCCGGCCGAGAATTTCCTGGTTGCCCTTCACGCCCGCGGAATCGAGCGCCAGGCCGGCAGCATAGGTGCCGATGCGCTGCCACGCCTCCATCTGGCGCTGGTCGCCCTTTTTCGGGATCTGCGCGTCGAAGGATACCGGTGCGAGCGGGTGGACGATGTAGGGCGCAAAGCGCTTGTCGTCGATATTGACGCGCTTTTCGTTCAGCGCGTCCCAGTGCGCATCGAGGCCTTCACCGAGCGAGGAGACGATGCCGATGCCGGTGATCCAGACTTCCTTGGGCGATGAAGCGAGTTCAGTCATGTGTTATCGCCTGCAGTGGGAAGCCGATCCTGTTGGCCATCGCGTCCATATGAACGCGCAGCGCGGGATCGGGGAAGGGGGCAAGGCCGAACGTCAGCTCGGCGCTGCACTTCAGATCCTTGCCGATACGCCCCTTGACCTTGGTGACGGCGAAACCGGAGCCTTCGTGCTCGAGTTTCGCCTCGATCGTCAGCACTTCGCCGGGACTGACGAAACCGCGCATCTTGGCTTCCTTCACGATCGCGAGGAACGGCATCCGCTCGAATTTCAGGACGCCCAGGATCAGCCAGCCGGAACTCTGCGCCATCGCTTCGGTCAGCAGCACGCCGGGCATGATCGGGAAGCCCGGGAAATGCCCTTCGAAGATCGTATGCTTGTGCGGAACCTGCGCCTCGACCGTAATCTTCTTCTCGTCGAGATCGAGGTCGACGATGCGGTCGATCAGCCTGAAGTAATCAAGGTCCATGGCGGGCGCTTACAGCGTTTTCCAGCGAAGTGGGTCCGGTTCGCGTCGAGAAAACGCGTCAAGTAAATCCAGAGCGCCGTTTCGATTCCATCGAAACGGAAGCGGCTCTAGGCGCCGGTGCTCTTGGCGGCGACCAGTTCGTCGATGCGGTCGGCGAGATTCTGCAGCACGAAGTACTGTTCGGTCGTCGCCTTGCCGTCGTTGACCTCCTGGGTCCACTTTTCCAGCGGCATCTTGATGCCGAACGCCTTGTCGATCGCAAAGGCGATATCGAGGAAGTCGAGGCTGTCGATGCCCAGATCGTCGATGGCGTGGCTCTCCGGCTTGATCGTGTCGCGCGGAATGTCGCAGGTCTCCGCGATAATGTTGGCGATCTGATCGAATGTGGCAGACATCATTAAGCCTTTGATATATTAGAGAAAATCCGGAATGGCCTGAAGAGGAGGGGTGCGTTGCCGCGGAGGGTCCAATTCCCCGGCCGGAGTCGAAAGCCCGTATATCGGAGCGGGACGCTGAGTTCAATGGAAGGAGGCGCCGGCGAGGTGAGGGATTTGGGGGCAAAACCGGTGGTTTTGGGGGAGATCTCCCTCGACGGCTCGACCCGGACAGGAGCGCCAGCGCAAAGTGCGCATCATGGATTCACAGATCGCTCAAGTCAGCGTCCCGACAGCCGCTTCCAGTTTCTTCGTGCATCGGATGAGATCGGCAAGCAGCTTCCCGTCGATATCAATTCGCCCTTCGTACTCGGCGAGGTTTCGTTCGTTGTGTGCCTTCAGGAATACCTGCACGTCCGCCTTGTCCGTTCCCAAGGTATGGACGAGTGTCTGAAACACGGTGATACGGTTTTCCGATCGGTAACCGCGGTGCCGAAGAGCGGCGAGCGCAAAGCTATGCGCCGCGCCATAGGCCAGGGTGAATTGACTGTCGGTTTCAATGCTCTCGTTTTGCGCGTCCGTCAGGCCACGGCGCGCCGACGCGATCATGCTGTCAAACTCTTTCCTTGAGGCAGCCTCCGCCTTAAGCGTCCCGATTTTTACCAGGTTGTCGAGTTCTTGCTTACCCATGCAGAAGGTCTCTCTCGGAACCGATGATGAAAATCTTTGGAGAACTGCTGATTTTACTGACGACCGATCCCGTGTCCGACGCCTTGCGTTGCCAATCGCGCTGCGAAAGGAATAGTGGATTGACCTTCCGCCGCAACGTGCGCTCGGCAAGTTGCGCTGCCGTGTACAAGTCAGAATAGTCGAGGTCGTCTCCGATCACCATGAGGTCGATGTCGCTGTTCGCCGTGTCGGTCTGCTTCGCAACGGACCCGTAAACAAATGCCGTCTTGATCGTGTCGGCATAGGGCGCGAGCGAATGCCTGATCGGTTCGGCGAGGCCGACGGTCTTTTCGACCAGCCCCCGCAACTCCTCGAAGATCGGGGCGCTTGAATTGGCCTGGTAGTGTTTCTGGTTGCCGATGCGCTGGACGGACACCAGTCCGCTACGTTCGAGTTTCGAAAGTTCTCGCTCGACGGCGCCAACGCCGGAGCGGACGTGGCGGACGATTTCCGAGGTGTAGAAACTCCGTCCGGGAGAACTGAAAATAAGGGCGAGTACGCGCTGCTGGACCTTGGAAAACAGCGCATTCGAAAGGCTGACGGCGGAAGATATCGTACCCATATCGGGTATGATATCACCCAAATTGGGAATGTTCAATGACGCCGTGCCGTCAGCCCTGCTGCGGCTTGATCGAGATCTTGGCGCAGTTGCGCAGGCCCATCAGGACGCAATCCTGGGTCTTGCGGAGATCGGCGATGCTGACGGCCAGCCAGATGCCGATCGCCGTCAGCGCCACCGTGAACGCGAGCGCGGCGAGATTGGCGAGCATGCGGTGGTTGAAATCGTCGGGCTCGTCGCCGGGACGTTCGTAGCCGGAGAGATCGCTGGCGGGCCGGACACCTGACGTCTCCGGCTCGTCCCGCCGGGGCGGGTGGGCCGAGGTACGCGGCCGGAACTTGAGCACGACGTGCTCGTCATCCCTGATGATGGGCCGCTGGGTGTGCACTGCTGTCGGTCCGCGCCAAATCGTGGGCGTTTTTAGCACAATGAACGGGCACCCAACATGAAATGTTGGGAGAGGCCAGCCATTCATTCCCGCCATGGAACCTTATTTCGGCAATCGGCCCAGCATGTAGAACTCGTCGTTCGGCCGCATCGAGGTGACGTTGGCCATGCGGTTGGACAGCGCAAAGAACGCCGCGATCGCCGTGATGTCCCAGATGTCGTCATTGCCAAAACCGTGGCCGGCAACTTCCGCAAAATCCGCTTCCGAAATCGTGTTGGCGTGCTGGCTCACCTTCATGGCGAAGTCGAGCATGGCGCGCTGCCGCGGTGTGATGTCGGCCTTGCGGTAGTTGACGGCGATCTGGTCGGCGATCTCTGGGTTCTTTGCGCGGATGCGCAGGATCGCGCCATGGGCGATCACGCAGTAATGGCACTGGTTGGCGGCCGAGGTCGCCACCACGATCATTTCGCGCTCGGCCTTGGTCAGCCCGCCGTCCTTTTCCATCAGCGCGTCGTGATAGGCAAAGAACGCGCGGAACTCGTCGGGGCGAGCGGCGAGCGCAAGGAACACGTTGGGCACGAAGCCGGATTTTTCCTGAACGCCGAGAATGCGGGTGCGGATGTCGTCAGGCAGGCTGTCGATGGCGGGGAGGGGAAAGCGCGTGGCGGCGGCAGCGTTGGTCATGAGAAGGCTCCGGCTGGGACCGCGTGGCAGCATTTACAGATTTCGTGATGATACAAATATGCCGCTGATTTGCCCGACGTGTCAAAATGTTTTCGCCGGACGCTGAAGGGCTCAGCGGCCGGAATTCCTACTTTGCATGGGGTTGTTTTCGATATTTTGATTTTGAACGCCGCCGCGCCTCAGCGCAGCGGCTTCTTCAAGAGCGAGAAGCGATCGGGATCGAGCCCCATCGAGGGCTGCAGCATCGGCGCTTCCACCGGCGTCATGACGCGCGCTGCCGGACGTTCGCCGATCGTGGGATCGTTGGGCACGTCGCGATGGGAGGTGGCGCCGCGCCAGCGTTCCAGCACCGCCGAGACGAAGTGCATGTCGTGGCCGGCGGCGACCGAGGGCACGGTGGCGATGGTGGCCTCGCTGCGCGGCAGCTGATGCAGCGGCACTTCCTTGAAGCGCAGGCGGGTCGGCAGCGCGACGC
>JAQSDT010000364.1 GCA_029946075.1 bacterium
TCTTCGATGATCGCCGTGTAGTAGAACGCGCGCAGCAGCGTACCGCGGCTCTGGAATTCCTTGAGAAGGCGCTTGTAATCAATGTCGAAGCCGAGGGTCTTGGCGGTGGCGTAAAGGTTGGCCCCATCGATGAAGAGCGCAATCTTGTTGGAAACGGGTGACATCAATGAGTTCTCGCGTTGTGGTTAGCATTGATAGCGCAGCGGCGAGTGACCGCGCGCACTTTCTTGCCCTGGTGTCTAAAGTCCGGTGAATCGTGCCCCACCACAGTCACCACCCCAATTATGGTAGGGCGAGGGCAAAAAACCTATACTTTTGACAGTGCAATTGTGAGATTAACTTGTCCTGTACGGCAACCCGACCGCGTCTGGACGCTCCGGCCCTTCTGGGCCCCGCGGTGGGTTAGCAGAGCCTATTAGGAACGCAAATCACAAATTTAGTCTTGCGAAATCAACCCTACCGCTATAACTAGCGCCTATATCAGACAAATTTGGCCCCATTTAACGGAGCGACAGTCTATGGCGCGCGTCACCGTGGAAGATTGCATTGACAAGGTCGACAACCGGTTCGACCTCGTCCTGCTGGCGGCGCATCGCGCCCGTATGATTTCGTCCGGATCACAACTCACGGTTGACCGCGACAACGACAAGAATCCGGTCGTTTCGCTGCGGGAAATCGCCGATTCCACCATTTCTCCGGAAGATTTGAAGGAAGAGCTGGTTCATTCGCTGCAGAAGTTCGTGGAGGTGGACGAGCCCGAACCCGACACCGTGCCGCTGATCGGTTCGGCCGGCGCCAGCGTCGATGCCGACGACACCGAGGTCGCCGTCGAGCGCATGACCGAGGAAGAACTGCTGAAGGGTCTCGAAGGCCTGGCGCCGCCGGAAGAGCAGCCCGAAGAGGACGAATAATCCGGCCGGTCCGGAACCTCTCCAAGCCCCGATCTGTCAAAGGCCCGGACATTTGTCCGGGCCTTTGCTTTTGTTGACATTTTCCCGGTTACGATGCTGGTTGACGGATGCGGCCGAACCGGCCGGGTTCTCGTGATGCGTCGTGCCTGCGTATGAATACGGTGTGTTCGCCGCAAGCCATGCGAAAGTGAACGGAGGCGGCCCCCGAACAGGGTGCAGTGCGGTTCGAAATCGCATTAGATGAGCGAATGGGCCAAGGCCGGCCCGATGGGAAGAAGGCAGTGACTTGATGGCGATTTGGCGCCGCAGCCCCCGGCAAATGCAGGCCGCTACCGATCAGGTCGCGGTCGCGCCGGCGTCGACTGTGGAAAAGCCCAAATCGCCCCGGTCGCGCATGATGCGGCAGTACGACCTGGTCGAGCGCGTTCGCTCCTACAATCCCGATACCAACGAAGACCTGCTGAACCGCGCCTATGTCTACGCCATGAAGGCGCACGGCACCCAGACGCGCGCTTCCGGCGATCCTTACTTCTCGCACCCGCTCGAAGTCGCGGCGATCCTGACCAACCTCAAGCTCGATGATGCGACGATCGTGGCGGCGCTGCTGCACGACACCATCGAGGACACCGAGGCGACGCGGGCCGAGATCGACAACATCTTCGGCCACGAGATCGGCGCGCTGGTCGAAGGGCTCACCAAGCTGAAGCGGCTCGAGCTGGTGTCTCGCGAAGCCAAGCAGGCCGAGAACCTGCGCAAGCTGCTGCTGGCGATCGCCGACGATGTTCGGGTGCTGCTGATCAAGCTCGCCGATCGCCTGCACAACATGCGCACGCTGGAATTCGTGCCGCACGCCTCGCGTCGCCGCATCGCCGAGGAGACGCTGGATATCTACGCGCCGCTGGCCGGCCGCATGGGCATGCAGGAGATGCGCGAGGAGCTCGAGGATCTGTCGTTCCACACGCTCGATCCGGAAGCCTATGCGGTGGTGATGCAGCGGCTCGATGCGCTCGCCGATCGCAACCGCAATCTGATCGGCGAGATCGAAACGTCGCTCTCCAGGAATCTGCAGAAGAACGGCATCGCCGCGCGGGTCTATGGCCGCCGCAAGCAGCCGTTTTCGATCTGGACCAAGATGGAGCGCAAGTCGGTCGGCTTCGAACAGCTCTCCGACATCTACGGTTTTCGCGTCGTGATGCCCGACATCGAGGCCTGCTATCGCGCGCTCGGCGTGGTGCATACCACCTGGCCCGTCGTGCCCGGCCGTTTCAAGGATTACATCTCGACGCCGAAGCAGAACGACTACCGCTCGATCCACACCACCGTGATCGGTCCCGGCAATCAGCGCGTCGAACTGCAGATCCGGACCGAGGAGATGAACCAGATCGCCGAGTTCGGCATCGCCGCGCACGCCTTCTACAAGGAAGGGGCGGGCTCGCCGACCGAGCGGCTCGAACATGAATCCAATGCCTTTGCCTGGCTGCGCCATACCGTCGGCATCCTCTCCGAAAGCGCCAATCCGGAAGAGTTTCTGGAACACACCAAGCTGGAGCTGTTCCACGACCAGGTGTTCTGCTTCACGCCCAAGGGCAAGCTGATCGCGCTGCCGCGGCAGGCCAACGTCATCGACTTCGCCTATGCCGTGCATACCGACGTCGGCAACTCGGCCGTCGGCTGCAAGATCAACGGCAAGTTCGCGCCGCTGTCGTCCGAACTGCAGAACGGCGACGAGGTCGAGGTGCTGACCTCGCAGGCGCAGTCGGCGCCGCCGTCGGCCTGGGAATCGCTTGCGGTCACCGGCAAGGCGCGCGCGGCGATCCGGCGCGCGACCCGCACCGCCGTGCGCGATCAATATGCCGGGCTTGGCCGGCGCATCGTCGACCGCCTGTTTGCCCGCGCCAAGATCGAATATGCCGACGACAAGCTGAAGGGCGCGCTGCCGCGGCTGGCGCGTACGTCAATCGACGACGTGATGGCCTCGGTCGGGCGCGGCGAACTGAAAGCCTCCGACGTCGCCCGCGCGATGTATCCGGACTACAAGGAAGAGCGGCTGGTGAAGTACGGGGCCAAGAAGAGCCTCGCGGTCAAGCTCAAGCTGAAATCGGCGCCGCCGCATCCGGCGCGCAGCGCGTCGGTGATCCCGGTGCGCGGCCTCAATTCCGACCTGCCGGTCAAGTTCGCGCCGAACGGCGGCGCGGTGCCGGGCGATCGGATCGTCGGCATCGTCACGCCGGGCGAGGGGATCACGATCTATCCGATCCAGTCGCCGGCGCTGAAGGATTTCGAGGAAGAGCCGGAGCGCTGGCTCGACGTCCGCTGGGACATCGACGAGACCATGCCGCAGCGTTTCCCGGCGCGGATTCTCGTGCACAACGTCAACGAGCCCGGCAGCCTTGCCCAGGTCGCCACCGTGATCGCCGAGCATGACGGCAATATCGACAACATCAGCATGTCGCGCCGCTCGCCCGATTTCACCGAGCTGACGATCGATCTCGAGGTCTATGACCTCAAGCACCTCAGTGCAATTATCGCACAATTGCGGGCCAAAGCTGTCGTCGCGAAGGTTGAGCGCGTCAACGGGTAGATGTTAAATGCGGGTGCTCCTCGTGGTGAGGAGGCGCGAAGCGCCGTCTCGAACCACGAGGCCACAGAAGGGCCCGCATCCTTCGAGACGCGGCGACGATGCCGCTCCTCGGGATGAGGGATTTTCTATCCCTGCTTGCGAGTTATCGATGCCACTTCCCCCACTGCGCCTCGGCGTCAATGTCGATCACGTCGCCACCCTGCGCAATGCGCGCGGCGGCGAGCGGCCGGATCCGGTGCGCGCCGCGCTGGCTGCGATCGAGGCCGGCGCCGACGGCATCACCGCGCATCTGCGCGAGGATCGCCGCCACATCCGCGACAGCGACATGGCCCGCCTCAAGGCCGAGATATCCAAGCCGCTGAATTTCGAGATGGCGGCGACCGAGGACATGCTGAGGATTGCGCTCGCCACCAGGCCGCATGCCGTCTGCCTGGTGCCGGAGCGCCGCGAAGAACTCACCACCGAGGGCGGGCTCGACGTGGTCGGCCAGCACAACGCGCTGGCGCCGTTCATCGCCCGGCTCGGCGATGCCGGCATCCGGGTGTCGCTGTTCATTTCCGCCGATCCCGCCCAGATCGAGATGGCGGCGAAGCTTCGCGCACCCGT
>JAQSDT010000365.1 GCA_029946075.1 bacterium
TCAACGTGGCGTCCCAAAACACCGGCTCGGCGCGCAGCGTGCTCGGCGCCGAGTTTGCCGGCGCCTTCGGACCCGAGGGTCGCGAGAAGCTGGCGCTGCAGCTCCGCCTAGGCTGGGCGCACGAATTTGCCAGCACGTCGCGGCCGGTGACGGCCAACTTCGCCGGCGCACCGGGCGCCAACTTCACGGTGTTTGGTACCGCCCCGCAGGCGGATGCAGCCACCTTCAGCCTCGCTGCCAACACCGCCGTCGCCCCGGGCATGTCGCTCTATCTCCGCTACGACGGCGAACTCGCCACTGGCGCCACCAGCCATGCCCTCAACGGCGGCTTGCGCATAAGCTGGTAGGCCGAAGAACCCTGAGAGCCTTGTTCGCCGACATCCGGTAGCTGATCGCCGGACCGCGGCCGCTGCCCGACCCAACGCGGGCGTTAGACATCGGGTGATCACACGATGCAGGCAAAGCCATGGGAGAGGTGTGCCCGCACCATCAAAAACCGACGAGTCAGGCGCGGAACGCTCAGCCGTCGCCGGTTCGGATGGTCGGCGGTCCCAATACCACCACTTCGGCATTGCAGGACCCCGTCCAGGGCGGCAATCTGGCCTCATCAGGCTGGCCATCCAGTGGATATCGGCTGGAGGCGAATTACCCGTAATCAAGCGCATCGTGCAGGATCGGAGATGAAATGGCTGAAGATCGTCGTTCGCTAAGGGCTCTTGCGGCGTTGCTGCCGTCGGGAATCCTGGGGCTGTCGATGAGCCTGGCCGCAGCCGATGCGTCGGCTGCGACCTCTACTGGCAGTGCGCCGGCGAAGGGCACGCCCGAATCGGTGGCGTTGCGCCTCGAGGCCATCCGCAATTCCGTGTCCGTCGTCGTTATGGTGCCGTCGGTGGAGGGCGAGACATCTGATCAGACCGGTCCGCAACTCGCCTGGTGGGGCAACGGTGGTTGGCGCAATGGCGGCGGTGGCTGGCACAATGGTGGCTGGGCCAACGGCGGTGCGGTCTCGGGCTGGCACAATGGCGGCTGGGGTAACGGCGGCGGTTGGCACAACGGATTCCGTAACTGGTAAGCGAAGCGATCGAGGAAGCCATGAACAGAAGCGCACTCTTCGCCATTGTCTGCTTGTCCGCCGCGACCTGGACGCTAGGCGCCCAGGCGCAACCCGCATCGGGCGGCGCTCCGCCGCCGGGCTACGGGCAGGGGGCGCCACCTTCCGAAAGCAGCGGTACGCCCATGGTAACGCCGTTTCCGATCACGATCGTGACCAGCGTCGAGGTTCTGCGCTCGGAGCGCACCGGCGGCCTGGACATCGTCCGCGCGCGTGGCCTGGTGTCGTCGCCGGGCTGGCAGTCGCCGCACCTGATTCCGATCACGCGTGGCGAGCCGGTCGACGGCATCCTTGACCTGATCTTCCAGGGAGTAATGCCGACAAACCCGGCGGAGCTTGGCCCGTTCATGCCGTTCGAGGCGCTGCTGCCGGTCGCCAGTGGGCATCCCTACAAGGGCGTGCGGGTCCGTTCGGCGACCAACGCGATCGTGCTCAAGACCATGCCGGGCTACGTCGAGATCGCGGCACCGAAGGAAGACTGCGCCAAGTGCCGCGGCAAGTTCTTCGTCGCTAAGGGCGCGGAGCCGTCCGCGGGTGCGCCGGCCGACAGCATTGTGCGTGAAGCAGATCTGCCGTGGACCCTGCGCGTGATCAAGCCGACCGACGGGCTTCCGAGCTATGCCTTCGATCCGAACCGGCTGACGCTGGTTCTGTCGGAAGACAATCGCATCGTCGACGCCGCCTGGGATTGATCAAACGGGACCTAGTGATCGGGCGCCGCTGCTAAGGAGACAAGCCGCCCGCCTGAGGGTGCGCGATGGCATGTCGCCGCCATGTCGGCCCGCCACAGGTTCGCAGCTTGAATGAGCCGGCGCAGGGGGCAAGCATAGAACCACTCGCGATGGTTTGTTTGCGCCTATAGGAACGGCCCCAATACAGTGACGATGCGCTGTTCGGTTATTTCGAGCAGGTTCGTCATGGCCTACATCTCAGTATGGGCATAGGATCGCACGCATGTAAAAAGATGGCCGTTGCGACTTGCATTCGACCCGTTGGGGCTCGCCCCGGCAGGATATCGTCGGGGAGAACAACCAAAGGAGATTGGGATGCGTACGACATTTGTTCTTGCGTCTGTTCTGTTGGTGGTCGGTGCAGGATCAGCCGTCGCCGAGACTTGGAAGGCGCGTGCTGAGCTGATCAAAACCAAGTCGGCCAACGGCTGCGCCGAACGGGCCAGCGTCTATACGCTGGCGCTCGACGGCAACACGTTCAGCGCGTCCGATGCGGATGGAAAGCAGTTCACGATCGATGTGCCCGACAACGGCATCATCAAGGAAGACTTCAGGTCTGCCGGCGGCGCGCGTCTCGAGATATCGGGCAACGTGAAGACCAAGCACCTCGACGTCTACAACAACAACCGGGGTTGCTGGTACCGCCTGGCGCCGGAAGGCTGACGGCGAGGAAACACGCGGCGAAGGGGTGCCATCTCCGGCAGAGTTACCGCGCAATTCGCGCTGGTGGCGTTTAAGCGCTACTCCGCCGCATCCTCACTGGCCCGTGAAGGCTGTGGGGTGTTTCCTCCCTAAAACAGAAACGCCCGCTCTGCCCCACGGCTGGGCGGGCGCTTTTTCGTTCTGGTGGGTTCTTTATCGTTGATGGACCGGGCAGGTCGACCGATGCATTCTTGTTCGGACCAGGATCATCATCGGTGCAGCGGCATTTCAGAGACTGCCGCACTAAGGTCTACGCCTAGAACCCGCCACCCTTGCATGCCCTCGGGCGGCGGGTTTTCTTTGCTTGTGTATCGATGGCGCCGCCCGGCCCGTTGCGACCGCCAGGGGAGAAGGTAGCTTGGATGGAGGCCAACTACAGCCTTGGAGCGACGCGTCGTGCAGGCCGCGCCTGCACTGACAGATCGGCGGCCTTCGAGAATCAATACCGCCCGATTGCCGCTCGATGTACAAATGTGCCCGCGTACGAAATTCCTTGTCCGCGAGCCCACTGGGAGAGAAACCTCATGCTTCACTTTGGATTCAAGATGCCGGTCGCCTGCGTGCTCGCCGGCGCCGTCGTGGGCGCATCGATCGCCTATGCCGCTCAGCCGAATATGGTTAGTGCGCTCAATTCTCTCGAGCAGGCAAAGGCTTCGCTTCTGGCCGCCGAAGCGAACAAGGCCGGTCATCGCGATCGAGCCATCAGTTTCGTCAACCAGGCCATTACCCAGGTCCGCGAAGGAATCGCTGCCGCCAACTGACAATCCGTCCGACGGGCTCGCCTCCGCGGGCGGCGCGGCCGTCAACGGCAATCGCCGGGATGAGCTGGCGCAACAAGGAGTCGGGCATGCCTTTGTTCCTGCGCCGCTCGCTGACTGCACTGGTAGCGTCGCTGCTGGTGCTCGCTTCGGCCAGCGCCCAGCCGTGCTGCGGCCCCATCACGATGAACGGCGAGCGGCTGCTCGCCGGATTGAACGCGTCCGGCGTCGATCATCTGTGGCTACCGCACCAGCACATCCATTGGGAGACCGGGGAACTCGACAACAATCCCTACGGCCGTCGGGCTGCGACGCATTGCAGCGCTTTTGTAGCTGCCTTCAGCAAGAGGCTAGGCATCTACGTACTTCGCCCGCCTGACCACTCATTGACGTTCTTGGCCAGTGCCCAGATGCGCTGGCTGGCGTTCGACGGCCCGGCCGCAGGCTGGCGAAGATTGCCGGACGCCGCTGCGGCTCAGCGGAGTGCCAACCAGGGCAATCTTGTCGTCGTCGCGTACGAGAACCCGGATAGGCACAAGCCCGGTCACATCGCCTTCGTTCGTCCCGGGTTGCCGGACCTTGCGAGATTGTCCTCGGAAGGCCCTGACATCACGCAAGCGGGGGCCACCAACGCGATCTCGATTCCACTGGCCAGGGGCTTCCACCATCCTCGGGATCAGCTCGGGTTCTTCGAGCACACGATCAGCTGGTGAGACCGACCTGTCGATATGGCGCGGCAAACGCCGTTAGAAATCGTGGGCAATACGCGGCAGTTCCGTATCATTTTTAGCATT
>JAQSDT010000366.1 GCA_029946075.1 bacterium
GACGTTGATGGACTTCACCAGCCGCATGCCGTCGAACTCGACCGTGATCCATTCGCCGATACCGCTGCCGTCCCTGCCCTCGACCCACGCGGTGCCGGTGGAGGCGCTGAACAGATTTTTCGCGCCATAGGAATTGCCGAATTGCGGCTTGAGCACGGAGCTGACGCAATAGGTCTCAAAACCGTTGCGCGCGCAGCTCTCGCCGGCGCCGCCCGGTCGCGCCGTGCGTACCGGCTCGGACGTTACGCTGGCCAGCTTCGTGGCGGTCGGCGGCGGCGGTTCGGCGCGCGGAGCACCCGATAGCGCGGCGAGGTAGATGCGTCCCCCGCGCGTCTGATCGTAATCGGCCGGCGTCTGCTCGTGCGGCGCCGGTCCGCCGCGCTCGTCCGTCGCCTTCAGCGCCAGCTCCGCCACCCGCTCGCGCACCTCGACGGCGAGATCGCCGAGATGCAGTTCCGGGCGCTTCACCTGCTCGGCAAAGATCCGGGTGAATACTGAGTTATGGGCGGTGTCATTACCGCCCAGCCGGTCCAGCGCAGTCTGGCCGATCCCCGCGGAGTACAGCGTGAAGATACCGCGCGCCGGTTTGGCATCGGCGAGCCCGCGCGTGTTGCCGATCGAGCGGCCGGCAGCGCGGGGAAACGGATTGTCGCGGCAGGCATCGATCACCAGCAGCGCGACACGGACCGACCGCGCCTGCAGTTCCGCGATCAGATCGGGTTCGGCCAGCGACGCCCCGCGCACCCTGGCTTCGGCGCCCTCGGTCACGGCCGGCACGTCGCTCGGGATCAGGTAATTGACGCCGCCGATCGCCACGCCGTGCCCGGCGAAGAACAGCGCGGCGGTGTCGCCCGGCTGCAGCCGCGCGGTGAATTCGGCCAGCCGGTCGATCATCGCCTGCCGGCCGAGATTGGTGCCGACCATAACCTCGAAACCGAGCGATTTGAGCGTCGCGCCGACGGTGGTGGCGTCGTTCGCCGCCTTCTTCAACTGCCGGTCGGCCGGCAGGTTCGGGTAGAGGTCGTTGCCGATCGCGAGCGCCACGCGCCGCTCGGCCGTGGCTGGTGTCGCCGAGAGACACATTACCGTGAGGCACGCTGCCGCCAGCGCGCGGGCGGCGATACCAAAGGATTGAATGAAATGCCGCACGTTTTCCAAAGCCCGAAACATGGCGGCGATCCTAGCCGAAACCGCCATTCGGGCATACCGCCCGCGGCGTTTACCTTCTGACTGACGCGCTAGTGGATAAGTCCACGGGCGGGATTTGGCGCTTGCCCCGCGCGGCGTCTCTCCCTATAGCAAGGCTTTAATGACCCCTGCATCGAAATCGACCTTCGTCCTCGGTCACCGGCATCTGCTGGGAATCGAGGGACTTTCCGCTGCCGATATTACCGGCCTGCTCGACCTTTCCGAGGAATATGTCGAGCTCAATCGCCAGGTCGACAAAAAGCGCACCTCGCTTCGCGGCCGAACCCAGGTAAATCTGTTCTTCGAGGCTTCCACACGCACCCAGTCCTCGTTCGAACTGGCGGGCAAGCGCCTCGGCGCCGATGTCATGAACATGTCGGTGTCCTCGTCTTCGATCCGCAAGGGCGAGACGCTGATGGACACGGCGGTCACGCTCAACGCCATGCACCCGGACATCCTGGTGGTGCGCCATCACGCCTCGGGCGCGGTGGAACTTCTGGCGCGCAAGGTCGACGGTTCCGTGATCAATGCCGGCGACGGCGCCCATGAGCATCCGACCCAGGCGCTGCTGGATGCGCTGACCATCCGCCGCAACAAGGGCCGGCTCGAAGGCCTCGTCATCGCGATCTGCGGCGACGTCATGCATTCGCGCGTCGCGCGCTCCAACATCCTGCTGCTCAACACGATGGGCGCCCGCGTCCGCGTCGTCGCCCCCTCCACGCTGCTGCCGCGCGGCATCGAGCGGATGGGGGTCGAGGTCGCGCGCGACATGCGCGAGGGCCTCAACGGCGCCGACATCGTGATGATGCTGCGGCTGCAGCGCGAGCGGATGAACGGCTCCTTCGTGCCCTCGTCGGGCGAGTATTTCCATTATTTCGGCCTCGACCAGAAGAAGCTCGCCTACGCCAAGCCGGATGCGCTGGTGATGCATCCCGGGCCGATGAACCGCGGCGTCGAGATCGACTCGATCGTGGCCGATGGCGCGCAGTCGCTGATCCGCGAACAGGTCGAAATGGGAGTGGCGGTGCGGATGGCGGTGCTCGAAGCACTGGCCCGCAACCTGCCGAACGCCTGACATGCTGACCGATCGCCGCCCGATCCTGCTCGCCAACGCCCGCGTCGTCGATCCCTCGAGGGATTTCGACGGCCCCGGCGACGTCCTCATCGCCGATGGCGTGATCCGCGACTCCAGACGCGGCATCGGCGCCGCCGGTGTGCCTGAGGGCACCGACATCATCAACTGCGCCGGCAAGATCGTGGCCCCCGGCCTGATCGACATGCGCGCCTTTGTCGGCGAACCCGGCGCCAGCCACCGCGAGACCTTTGCTTCCGCGAGCCAGGCGGCTGCCGCCGGCGGCATCACCACCATCGTCTGCCAACCGGATACTTCGCCCGTCATCGACAATTCGGCGACGGTCGACTTCGTGCTGCGCCGCGCCCGCGATACCGCGATCGTCAACATTCATCCGATGGCCGCGCTGACCAAGGGCATGCGCGGCGAGGAGATGACCGAGATCGGCCTATTGAAGGCCGCCGGTGCAGTCGCCTTCACCGACGGCGACCGCAGCGTCACCAACGCCCAGGTGATGCGCCGGGCACTGACCTACGCGCGCGATTTCGACGCGCTGATCGTCCACCACACCGAAGACCCCGATCTGGTCGGCGAAGGCGTGATGAACGAGGGGGAATTCGCCGCCAGGCTGGGCCTGGTCGGCATTCCCAACGCCGCCGAAGCCGTGATGCTGGAACGCGACATGCGCCTCGTCGCGCTGACCGGCGGGCGCTACCACGCCGCGTCGCTGTCCTGCATCGAGTCGCTGGAAATTCTCAAGCGCGCGCGCGACGCCGGCCTCGACGTCAGCGCGTCCGTGTCGATCAACCACGTCACGCTGAACGAAAACGACATCGGTCCCTACCGGACCTTCTTAAAGCTGTCGCCGCCGCTGCGCACCGAGGACGATCGCCTCGCGCTGGTCGCGGCCGTCGCCTCCGGGCTGATCGATGTCGTGATGTCCGACCACAATCCGCAGGACGTCGAGGTGAAACGGCTGCCGTTCGCGGAAGCCGCGGCCGGCGCCGTCGGGCTGCAGACCATGCTGCCGGCAGCGCTGCGGCTCATTCACAATGGCGAGATGGACTTCAAGACGCTGATCCGGGCGATGTCGACCCGACCGGCCGAGTTGCTCGGCCTTGCCGGCGGGTCGCTGCGCGCCGGTTCCCCGGCCGACGTCGTCGTGATCGACGCAGATACCCCCTGGGTGCTCGATCCCGCCGACCTCAAATCGCAATGCAAGAACACGCCATTCGACGATGCGCGCTTTTCCGGGCGCGTCGCGCGTACTATCGTGGGCGGACGAACGGTCTATGAGCACGTCTGACCGTTGCCAGCGCCGCGAGGTGGGAGCTTTTCGCCATGACTAATCTGTTCCTCCTCGTCGCCTTGCTGCTCGGCTATTTCCTCGGCTCGATTCCGTTCGGCCTGGTGCTGACCAAGCTGGCCGGCACGCAGGATCTGCGCACGGTCGGGAGCGGCAATATCGGCGCCACCAACGTGCTGCGCACCGGCCGCAAGGGCCTGGCCGCGGCAACGCTACTCGGCGACGCCCTCAAGGGCACGATCGCCGTCATCATCGCCAGCTATTACGGCGACGCCAATGCCGCGATGCTGGCCGCGCTGGGCGCGTTCCTCGGCCACCTCTTCCCGGTCTGGCTCAAGTTCAACGGCGGCAAGGGCGTTGCGACCTATATTGGCGTGCTGATCGGCCTGTTCTGGCCCGCCGCCGTGATGTTCTGCCTGATCTGGCTCGCCACCGCCGTCACCACCCGCTACTCGTCGCTGGCGGCACTGGTTGCCGCCTTCATCACGCCGCTGTTCTTCTGGTGGTTCGGCCACCCCGCG
>JAQSDT010000367.1 GCA_029946075.1 bacterium
AAGAGCAATGTCGGTCCCGATGGCGCGATGGCCAGTGCCGCGACGCCGGGCAGCCAGCAGGATTTCGTGGTCAATGTCGGCGACCGCGTGTTCTTCGAGAGCGATCAGACCGAGCTCAGCCCGCAGGCGATTGCGACCCTGGAAAAGCAGGCGCAGTGGCTGCAGACCTACAACCGCTATTCCTTCACCATCGAAGGCCATGCGGACGAGCGCGGCACCCGCGAATACAACATCGCGCTCGGCGCGCGCCGCGCCCAGTCGGTGCGCAGCTATCTCGCCTCGCGCGGCATCGATGCCAACCGGATGCGGACGATTTCGTACGGCAAGGAGCGCCCGGTGGCGGTCTGTAACGACATCTCCTGCTGGTCGCAGAACCGCCGCGCCGTTACCGTGCTGAACGCCGGCGCCTGATCGATCGGTTACCTCAAATTCCAAAACGGCGCCTTCGGGCGCCGTTTTTGTTTTGAGTGCATTGCCGGCCCGTCCGGAACGTATCCGGCGCCCTCGACGTCGAAGAACAGGCGGACCCCGTTCACGGATACGTGCGTGACCTCGGCTCCCAGGATGAACGGTTCGCGCGCGCAAGCCGCTTGCTTGTTCGGAAGCGGATACTAAACCATACCGGTATCGGACGCGGGGATTCGGAATCGCCAGTCACAATTCCGGCGTACTCCGTCTCTCAATGTGGTCCGCTTTCGTTGACACGCGATTTTCGTCGCCAGGGCAAAATGTCATCCAGGTTTTCCAAACTCACCACCGCCGCGGCAGCCGCCGCGCTGTTGGCCGTGTCCGCTCCATCCTCGCACGCACAGATCACGTTCCCGTGGGAGCGTTCTCCGCAAGGCGCCCCGCAGGCCCAGCCGCCGTCCGATGACGCCGAGATGGAAATGCGGATCCAGCGGCTGGAGAACCAGCTTCGCCAGCTGACCGGCCAGAACGAGGAATTGCAGTACCGCAACCGTCAGCTCGAGGACCGGCTGCGCCAGCTCGGCGCCGCGCCCGTGGGTCCCGGCGGCCCGCCGCAGGGCGCAGCACCCAATGTGGCCGCAGTGCCGCAGGCTCCGGTTCAGCCCGTCCAGCCGCAGGGACAGCAAGGCTACCCGCAGCAGCAACCGCAGATCGCCGTACCTGCCCCGATCGTGCAGGAGCCGGCAGCCCCGCAGGCCGGCGGTCGCCGCCGCGGCGATGCGTTCGATCCCAACCAGAACCCGAATGCTCCCGGCGCGCCGCGTGCGCTGGGTGGCGGCCAGATGCCGGTCGGCGGCGAAGCTGCGGTCGGCGCCCCCGGCGGCCGCGGTGCGGGCGAGCCGATGAATCTCGGCGCCGGCAGCCCCGGCGGCGCGCCGCCGCCGCAAGGTAGCGCGGTCCCGCCGCCGCGCTCGCCCGGCGCGACGGCGTCGCTGACGACGCTGCCGCCCTCGGCCACGCCCAAGGACGAGTTCGATCTCGGCATCGGCTACATGCAGCGCAAGGACTATGCGCTGGCCGAAGAGACCATGAAGAACTTCGTGCAGAAATATCCGAGCGATCCGCTGGTGGCGGATTCGCAATACTGGCTCGGCGAGAGCTATTTCCAGCGCCAGCAATATCGCGACGCGGCGGAAACCTTCCTCGGCGTCACCACCAAGTTCGACAAGTCGGGCAAGGCGCCGGATTCGCTGCTGCGGCTCGGCCAGTCGCTGGCCGCGCTCAAGGAAAAGGAAGCCGCCTGCGCCGCGCTCGGCGAGGTGATGCGGAAATATCCGAAGGCCTCGGCCGGCGTCAAAGCCGCGGTCGACCGTGAGCAAAAGCGGGTGAAGTGCTAAACCAGTACCGCGGAGGCCAACGCCTTCGCGAAGGTCAAGGCCTTCGCGGGGGTCGTGTCCGGCCTCCCTTGCAGGTACGGTCCGGCGATGCCCAACGACGATCAATCCGCGATCTCGGCTACTGAAGCGAAGCGCCTGTTCGCCGACTGGAAGGTTGCGCCTGCGATCGTGCTGGCGGTTTCCGGAGGCCCTGACTCCGTCGCGCTGATGTGGCTGGCAGCGCGCTGGCGGCGTGCCCTGGCGCGCGGGCCGCGATTGATCGCGGTCACCGTCGATCACGGCTTGCGGCCAGAGGCGGCGCGCGAGGCGCGCGAGGTCAAGCGCCTGGCACGCACGCTCGATCTGCCCCATCGAACCGTCCGCTGGACGGGACCAAAACCGAAAACCGGATTGCCGGCCGCCGCGCGGGCGGCGCGCTACAAGCTGCTGGTGAAGGCCGCGCGCGCGAGCGGCGCAACGCATATCCTCACCGCGCACACCCGCGACGACCAGGCCGAGACGCTGTTGATGCGCATGCTGCGTGGCAGCGGCATCGCCGGTCTTGCGGCCATGGCGCGCGAGAGCGAGCGCGACGGCGTGCGGTTGGCGCGGCCGCTGCTTGAGATTCCGAAATCGCAGCTTGTTGCGACGCTGGGCAAGGCGAAGATTGCGTTCGCGGACGATCCCACCAACCGCGATCCCGGCTACACGCGCCCGCGGCTGCGCGCGTTGATGCCCGCGCTTGCCGAAGAAGGCGGCGACAGCCGCAATCTGGCGCGGCTGGCTTCCCGGCTGGCGCGGGCCAATGCCGCAGTCGAAGTGCTGGTCGACGGCGCCGAGCGATTTCTGGCGCTGAGGGACCGCCACGACGCATCGCGGTTTGGCTTCGATGCGGGAGCGTATTCCGGCCTGCCGGAAGAGGTCCGTCTTCGGCTGCTCAAGCGCGCCGTCGACCGTGTCGGTCATGAGGGACCTGCGGAACTCGGCAAGCTCGAAACCTTGCTGGCGGCGCTGGATCGGGCCATTGCGGAACGAAAGCCATGGCCGAAGCAGACCCTGGCCGGGGCGGCGATCAGCCTGTCGGGGCAACGAATTTACGTCGATCCGGCGCCGCCCCGCCGCCACCGGATACCCTGACAGGGCGTCCCATGCGTCGATATGCCTGATAATCGGAGGGGAGGCCTTAACCACCCCCGAAAAACCACGGTTTTTGCGTCATTATTTGACCGGGAATCGCGCCAGAATGCGCTAAATAGTCCGGTATCGTTCCCTTGGCATCGACCCCCGCGCCACCTAGATTGAATGACAGTGGATCGGGGATTCTCGCCTCACTACCCGGGGAAATGCTCAAGGGTTACTGCCAAGGACATAAGGCTGCGATCCGCGCGGCCACGAAGGAAGATCAATGAACGCCAATCTGCGCAACTTCGCCCTCTGGGTCATCATTGTTCTGCTGCTGTTGGCATTGTTCACGCTTTTCCAGAATCCGGGTCAGCGCGCGTCCTCGCAGGATATCTCGTTCTCGCAGTTGCTGAGCGAAGTCGACCAGAACCATGTTCGCGACGTCGTGATCCAGGGGCCGGAGATTCACGGCACCTTCACCAACGGATCCTCGTTCCAGACCTATGCGCCGAGCGACCCGACGCTGGTCAAGCGCCTGTATGACGGCAAGGTCTCTATCACTGCGAAGCCGCCCGGCGACAACGTGCCGTGGTTCGTATCGCTGCTGGTTTCCTGGCTGCCCTTCATCGCGCTGATCGGCGTCTGGATCTTCCTGTCGCGCCAGATGCAGGGCGGCGCCGGCAAGGCGATGGGTTTCGGCAAGTCGCGCGCCAAGATGCTGACGGAAGCGCATGGCCGCGTGACGTTTGAAGACGTCGCCGGCGTCGACGAAGCCAAGCAGGACCTGCAGGAGATCGTCGAGTTCCTGCGCGACCCCGGAAAATTCCAGCGCCTCGGCGGACGCATTCCGCGCGGCGTGCTGCTGGTCGGCCCTCCCGGCACCGGCAAGACGCTGATCGCGCGCGCGGTCGCGGGCGAAGCCAACGTGCCGTTCTTCACTATCTCGGGTTCCGACTTCGTCGAAATGTTCGTCGGCGTCGGCGCGAGCCGTGTCCGTGACATGTTCGAGCAGGCCAAGAAGAACGCGCCCTGCATCATCTTCATCGACGAAATCGATGCGGTCGGCCGCCACCGCGGCGCCGGCCTCGGCGGCGGCAATGACGAGCGCGAGCAGACGCTGAACCAGTTGCTGGTCGAGATGGACGGCTTCGAGGCCAATGAA
>JAQSDT010000368.1 GCA_029946075.1 bacterium
GGCCGTGGAAGCGAAACCGCTGGCGGCCATCGATGCCGTCACGGTCGAAGAGACGGTCAATCTTCAGGCCTTCAGAAAGCGTCTCGGGGTTCCAAGCGACCTTGTAGCGTGTCACACGGCGGAAATCGCGGGATACGTCATCGAGGGTCACGTACCCGCTATAGCGGTGCGACAATTGCTGGAGAAGCGGCCCGCCGCCGTGGGACTGGCGGTTCCGGGCATGCCGGCCGGGTCGCCGGGAATGGAGGGCGGGACGCCCCGGAAATATGATGTGGTCCTTTTTGGTACGTCCGGCCGGCAGTCATTCATGAAGTTTATAGGCTCGGAAATCGCGAGTTGAAGCGCTTCTTTGGTTAACAGATAACCTCATTTGGCTAGGAAACGCCTCTGGCGAAGATGTGAAGGGATAGTCCTTCACAAGTTCCCTATCCCGTGGGATGGTGAGCTATGAATCTTCGCCGACTGATCAGTCGTATGTTTGCGATCGTCGTGATCGCAGGGCTTGTCTTTGCGCCGCTGGTCACGCCGGCGGCGGCAAAGCGTCTGGCTGCCGCTGAGATGACCGATATGGCCGCGATGCCGGAGGCTATGCTTTGCTGTCCGGACGGCCAAAAGAGCAATGACTGCCGGGATTGTCCGCTTGTCGCGATGTGCATGCTGACCATCGCGCAGGCCGAGCCAGCCCCAACGGACGGTGTCCAAATCTCCTTCCAGACGGGCCGGCCGCTTTCCCCGCCCGACGACTTGATTGCTGACGGCCTCATCGGTTCCCCTCCGGATCATCCCCCTCGAATCTCGATCTGATCGGCGTCTCTACGCCGCCTGCTCCTGCGCGGTCTCAGGGCCGCGCAGTTAACGCACGCCGCCGTTTGCGGCGCATAGGGTCATCGAGGATTTAAAAAATGAAGAAGTATGCCTCCGCGCCCGCCCTCCGGGCGGCGTTGATCGCCGTTTCCTTGGCAGGTTCAGCCACGCTCGCGCGCGCCGACATCAAGGATTACGAATTCCAATTGGTCGATCAGACCGTCAAGAAGGGCGACGCGGTCATCTCGGTTCGCCTCGTCCATAAACCCGACGGCAAACCCGTGCCAGACGCGGTCATTTTCGCGACACGTCTGGATATGGCGCCTGACGGTATGCAGGAGATGGCGACCAAGATAGCGCCTATGCCGAGCACGGAGCCCGGCGTTTACAAGTTCAAGGCGACCTTGACCATGGCCGGCGGCTGGCAACTTTCGCTTGGCGCCAAGGTTCAGGGCGAAACCGGGACGGTTGAAAACAGACTCGTCCTGAAGGCGACACCGTGATGCGCGCGAGTGGCATCATTCGCGTCGCTACGATCGGAGCAACCACAGCAATGCTGTGGTTGTCTCCTGGGACTGCCGCCGAGCAAAGTCTGCCGGGCGCCACCGTGGAAAGCGTCGTGGCCGTTGCCAAACGCCTCAACCCGACGGTGGCGGCGGCCGCGCTCGAATTCGATGCGGCGGTCCACAAGATCGGGACGGCGGGCGCGCTGGCCGACCCGACCCTCATTCTCGAAGCCTGGGACGTCAACCGGCAGGGCGTGGGACAGCGTCGGATCGGCATCGACCAGGAGATCAAGCTTTGGGGCAAATACGGCCTCGAGCGCAACGTCGCCGTGACCGACGCCGATGCCGCAAAATTCCAGGGCCGTGCCACCGTGACCGAGCTCATCGCGCAGGTCATTGCAGCGCATGGCGAATACAATGCCGCTCATGAGGCGGTGGGAATCGCTACCGAAATCAAGCGGCGCTACGACGAGACGCTCGGATTGTTGCGTTCGCGATACGGCACGACATCGGTCGACCGGCAGGACGTCATCAAAGCCGAGATCGAAACGGCTACCGCCGACGGCGACGTCGTCCGCCGACAAGGCGAACAGAAGGCAGCGGCAGCTAGGCTGAATGCCCTGATCGGCCGTCCGTCCCTGGCGCCCTTGGCAGCGCCGACCGGTTTTAGAGCTTTCAAGGCGACCAGCCTCGCGCAGGTTCAGGCGCTCGCGCGCTCTGGCAACCCGATGCTGGCTCTGGCCGGAGCCCAGAGCAATTCCGCAGCCCAGACCAAATCCCTTACCGACCTTAACTACTATCCTGACGTCACGCTCGGCGCGAAATACGTGCAGCGGCCCGGGACCGACGATACCGGTGAGTTCATGCTCGGCGTCAAGCTGCCCCTGCATTACGAAGTCAAGGACGCCGAACAGCGGGCGGCGGGTGCACGTCTCGGCGCCGCGCAGGCCCGCAGCGAGGCGCTGCGACTGCGGATCGACGGACAGATCGCCGACGCGTGGTTCAACGTCGATGCTCTTCGCAAAGTCGTGCAGATCTACGCGTCGCGCCAATTGCCGCCAGCACGGTCATCGCTCGACAACGCGCGGAACGGTTTCCAGGCCGGCACGTCCGATATTTCATCGGTCTTCGAGGCGGAGCGCAGGCTTCGCGCGGTCCAGCTCGACCTGCTGAAGCTCAAGGTAGAACTTCAGACGAAATACGCCGAAATGGAACGTCTAGCCGGAGGTTCGCTATGAGACGGCCAGTAGGTGCGTTGTTAGCCTTTACGGCGATCCTGACCGCCGGGGCGGTTGGATTAGCCGTCGGACGTTCAAGCGCTCCGCTTCCAGGGTGGCTATCCTCCGTACTTCCCGCAGCGGCAAAGTCGGGCTCGGCTCAAACGGCGGCGACCGGGCCGATCGTCTACTACCGAGATCCGGATGGCGCGCCGGCCTATTCGTTGACACCAAGGAAGGCATCCTCAGGCAAGGAATATTTGCCCGTCCGCGCCGGCGAAGATGTGAGCTTCGAGGAACAGGCCCCGGAAGTCATGACTGCGAAGGGCGGCGAACGCGGACGGATAAAATTCTACCGTAACCCCATGGGCCTTCCGGACACGTCGGCAACGCCGAAAAAGGATTCGATGGGGATGGATTATCTGCCGGTCTATGAGGGCGAACAGGACGACGATTCATCGGTCAAAGTGAGCGCGGGCAAGCTGCAGAAGGCAGGCGTCCAGACCGAGGTCGCGGAGCGCCGCTCCTTGAATACGATGGTCCGGGCACCGGGCACGGTACAGCAGGACGAGCGTCGCGTTTCCGTCGTCTCGCTCCGGTTCGAGGGCTTCATCGACACCGTCGACAATGTCACGACCGGCACGCACGTCCGCAAGGGCCAGCCGTTGATGCGCATCTACGGCCCGAACCTGTCGAGCGCCGCCGCCGAATATCTCTCGGCCCTTAATGCCCGCCCGGAAGCCGGCATTGGCGGCCAGGCCCTTAAAGGGGCGCGCCGACGCCTCGAAAACCTCGGTGCGCCCGATGGGTTTATTGCCGACATCGAGCGGACGCGGGAGGTCCCGGTCTACCTGAACTGGCCTGCGCCGCAGGACGGGGAGATCGTGGAGCGGACGGCCGTCAACGGGATGCGTGCCGCGCCCGGGGACGTGCTTTTCAGAATCGTCGACCACGACGTCGTCTGGGTAATGGTCGATGTCGCCGAACGCGATCTTGCGCTCATCGAGGTCGGACAGATCGCCACCGTGCGTCTGCGCGCCTATCCGAACCGTCCATTGACGGGAAAAGTCACGGT
Organism: bacterium; assembly: GCA_029946075.1. Taxonomy (GTDB): domain Bacteria; phylum Pseudomonadota; class Alphaproteobacteria; order Rhizobiales; family Xanthobacteraceae; genus Bradyrhizobium. The sequence continues at coordinate 3,603 of JAQSDT010000368.1, forward strand.
GATCTATCCGCACTTGAAACCGGAAACGCGGACGGCGCGGATCAGGATCGAACTGTCCAATCCGGAAGAGGTTCTGCGGCCCGACATGTACGCCGACGTGGACATCGCCACGGGGACGGACGCACCTGTCGTGACGGTCTCCAGCAGCGCCGTCATCGACAGCGGCGAGCGGCAGCTTGTGCTTCTCGACAAGGGCGAGGGCCGCTTCGAACCGCGCGCGGTCAAGCTGGGGCGACGCGGCGGCGGTCTGACCGAGATCAAGGAGGGGCTCGCCGAAAACGACAAGGTCGTCTCATCAGCCAACTTCCTGATCGATGCCGAAAGCAATCTCAAGGCAGCGCTCAAGGGCCTCGATACCGGAGAGAAATCACAATGATCGCGCGGCTCATCGATTGGTCGGCCCGGAACCTGATGCTCGTTTTCATCGGCGCAGTCTTCGCCGTTGCTGCCGGGGCCTATGCCCTG
>JAQSDT010000369.1 GCA_029946075.1 bacterium
CCCGTCAGGTGACATCTAGCGGGGTGCCTCGTCATCCGAGCCGCTGCTCGGCATCGAGCGCCGCCTCTTCCGCCGCCAGCCAGCGGCGCGCCATCAAATCCTGCCGACCCAGCAGGCGGAAGGCATCGAACGCGGCGAAGCCGGCGGTCGCGACGCCGGCGGCGGTGCCTTCCAGCACGTGCTGCAAGCGGTTGGTTTCGACCAGACGGCGCGACAGCGCGTTGAGCACGACGAGGTTGAGCAGCGACACGCCGGCGACGACGACACCGAGCACCCAGTCATACACCGCAATCAAAGCGACATAGGCCAACGCGGTTGCGACGTTCGGCAGTATCCGCGCCAGCGGTCCGGCAACGGTGGCGCCGAGATCCGATCCGATGCGCAGGCGCGATACTACCTCGCTGGCCTGACGCTGCGCGAAGAACGACAGAGGCAGGAATAGCGCATGATGGAACGCCTGCGCCGCGACCACGACGCCGATCTTGGTCCGCAGCGAAGCCACCGTCCATTCGCGCAGCGCACCGAGCAACGCCTGCACGATGGCGGCCACCGCCACCGCGGCAAGCGTGCCGAGCAGCCACTGCGTACGGTTCTGCCCGAGCACGTGATCGGCGAAGGTTTCGACCGCGCCCGACAGGATGAAGCCCGGCACGACGCCGATGACACCACATAGAAACACGATGGCGATGGCGTCCCACGAGCCGCGAACCTGATTGACCAGCGCGCCGGCGACCGACGGCCGGTGCCCGCCGCGCTGAAAACCTTCATCCGGCAGCATCGCCAGCGCCAGACCCGTAAAGCAGCGATCCATTTCCTCGGGCCCGACGGTGCGCCGTCCGGTCGCAGGATCGAGAATGGTGAAGCGCGAGCCGCGGATTTTTTCCAGCACGACGAAATGGTTGAACGACCAGTGTAGCACCGCCGGCAGCGGCAGGTCCTTCAGCGTCTCGGGTTCGCGGCGCAGTGCCTTGACGGCAAGGCCGTAGCCTTCGCCGGCGCGCGCCAGCGCCGCGGCATCGACGCCGTCACGCGAGGTTCCGCAACGCTCGCGCGCTTCCTCCAGCGCGACCTCGCGCCCCCAGGCGCCAAGCACCATGACGAGGCAGGCCGCGCCGCACTCGGCAACTTCCATCTGCAGGACGGGGCGGGTTTGCCGGCGGCGCCACGGCATCACGAATCCCTCGCCCAGCCCGGACCGGGAAGACCGATGAAGCGCTTTAGCGCCGGCACCGCAAGCACCAGCAGCGGCGTGTGCTCGACGGTGACGTTGGCATTGACGGGCGTGCCCGGCGTCAGGCTGACGGCCGGCGCGCGCGCGGAAGTCCAGAGATAGCCTTGCTGGCCGCGTAGCGCGTCGAGCTCGACCCGCACGGCAAAGGGCGGTCCGCCCTGCGCCACCTTGTCGGCGAGTTCGTCATTGCCGAGCAGGCTGCGCAGCGTGGCGCGCGAGACCGGGATTTCCGAGACCGAAAGCACGGTGGCCAACAGGCGGTCGTGACTGCCTTCCGGCAGCGAGTTCGGCGCGATCAGCGTATGGTCGCCCGGCTTCACCCGCTTGCCGCTCGCCATCGGAACGAACAGGATCGCCTCGAGGCGGCCATCGCCGCGGCCGGCGGAGAGGATGTCGATCACCTGCTGGCCGGAGGCGACCAGTGCGCCGTGATGCGTGTTGACCGAGGCGATCTGCCCCGCGACGTCGGCACGCAGCTCGCCGTCGGCGGCGAGCGAGGCGGTCAGCGCGGTCAGCTTTTCCTCGAGCCGTTCGATCTCGAATTTGTCGGCCAACGCCTCGCGCTCGCGCTGCGAACCGCTCTGTTCGCGCTGGGCATCAAGCGTGGTACGATCGGCCCGCGCCTGGATCAGCTGTTCGGCGGCTTCTTCCTGCGCGACGCGCGCGGTCATCACCGTGACGGCCGAGCTGAAGCCCTTGGCTTCCAGCCCCGCCAGATCCTTTGCCCGCTGCTCCAGCCATTCGGTCTTGCGCTCGAGGCCGGCGATCTTCTTTTCCAGCGATGCCACCTTGTGCCGGTGGGCGTCGTCCTCGGAGGCGGTATCGGAGGCGCGCAGAGCCTGCTTGCGTTGCGCATCGCGCCTGATGGCAGCGATCTCGGCGCGGGCTCGCTTCACTTCCAGTTCGCGGTCCGGAAAGGTAAGCCGCACCAGCGGCTGGCCGGCGGTGACGACATCACCGATCCCGACCAGCAATTCCCGGACATAGCCTTGCGACGCCGACGCGGTCGGCGCGATCAGTGTACCCGAACGGTCGACGAGGATGCCGAGGCCGGCGATCTGGATCGGCACCTTGACGAAGGCGCTCCAGGCCACCGCGCCGGCGAGCGCCAGCGCCAGCACGCCCATGGTCAGACGCATCAGCGAGCCCGTAACGACGAGCGTGTGCGGCAACGCCTCGATGCGGTTGGCCGCATCCAGTGCCTGCTGTCTGAAGAAACCCTTCGCCACGCTTTCCCGACCCTTGCCCCGCCCCACATTGCGGCCGAGCGGCTAAGTGCGCGTAAAGACGGGAACCCGGCCCTCGTTCAGACGCCGGTATGGTTACCGAAACCTGAACGGGCCGATTGTGCTAACGGTCGAAACGACCGATCGCGGGCTCGTCAGGAGCCACGACATCAGACCAGGGAAACGCACGATGAAATGCTACGAACTGCAGGGTCCGGACGGCGCCGAGGGCATCACGCGGGTCGAACGGCCGGTGCCGCAGCCCGGCCCCGGCCAGGTGCTGGTCCGCCTCAAGGCGGCGACGTTGAATTATCGCGATCTGCTCACCGTCAAAGGCGGTTACGGCTCCCGGCAGAAATTTCCGCTGGTGCCGCTGTCAGATGGCGCCGGCGTGGTCGAAGCGGTCGGCGCCGGGGTCCGGCAATTTGCCGCGGGCGACCGCGTCGTCGGCAGCTTCTTCGAGAACTGGCATGGCGGCGAGCCAAGCGAGGCACGGATGCGCGCCGCGCTGGGCGGCTCGGCTGACGGCGTGCTGACGGAGTACCGGCTGTTTCCGGTGCATGCGCTGGTCAGGACGCCGGCGCATCTGAGCGATCTCGAAGCCGCAGCCCTGCCTTGTGCGGGCGTGACGGCATGGAGCGCGGTGGTCAAGCTCGGCAATATCAAGCCGGGCCAGACCGTGCTGACACAGGGCACCGGCGGCGTCTCGCTGTTCGCGCTGCAATTCGCAAAACTCTGCGGCGCGCGCGTCGTCGCGACCTCGTCGAGCGATGCCAAGATCGAGCGGCTGAAGCAACTCGGCGCCGACGTGACCATCAACTACAAGACGACGCCGGACTGGGGCAAGGTGGCGCGCGAGACCACCGGACAGGGCGTCGACCTCGTCGTCGAAGTCGGCGGCGTCGGTACCCTGAACGAATCGATCCGGGCGACGAAGATCGGCGGCACCATTGCCTTCATCGGCGTCCTCGCCGGCCCGCCCGCGGGCAATTCGCGGCTGCCGCTGATGGTGATGCAGCAGCAACGGCTGCAAGGCGTCACGGTCGGGTCGATCGAGGATTTGCAGGCGATGAGCGATGCCATCGCCGCCAACGGCATGAAGCCGGTGATGGACAGGACGTTCGCCTTCGATCAGGCAAAGGAAGCTTTCGCCTACATGGCGAGCGGGGCGCATTTCGGAAAAGTCGCGATCGCCATCGGTTGATGGCGCGCGGTTGATTCAGGTCAATGCGGCGTTGACCAGACCGATCGATTGTACGTGCATTGATGCCGGGCAGAGATGTCTCGCTTCATGCGGCGATCTCGCCGTTTTCTCCTAAGACTGCCCCGCAGTCGCCGATCTCCCGGGATCGCGCTGCGGGGCATTTTCTTTTGGCTCTCTTATTTCGGCTCGTCGTCGGCAATCGCACGCCAGCCGGCACCTTCGAGGTCGTCATACTGGCCGTTTTTCAGCGACCAGAGAAACCCGAGCAGGCCGAACAGACCAAGCATCAACGCCAGCGGCACCAGATAGACCAGGACTTCCATCAGCTGAACTCTTTCGAGCCTCCGTTCCGAATGAATCGGAACGGAGCTCCAACTTTTTTGGTTGACGCGTTTTCTT
>JAQSDT010000370.1 GCA_029946075.1 bacterium
ACTGCCGATTCGGCGCGCGGTCTTCGGCGCCAGCTGCAGCAGCGCCTTGATCGCGCCCGAGGTCGCCTCGCGGGCGCGCAGCTCCAGCACCTGGCCGAGCAGCACCAGCACGGTGATGACCGCCGCCGACTCAAAATAGACCGCAACCGCGCCGCCATGGCCGCGGAACGCCGCTGGGAAAATCCCCGGCGCGACCGTGCCGATCACGCTGTAGCCATAAGCGACGCCGGTGCCGACCGCGATCAGCGTGAACATGTTGAGGTTGCGCGTCACGGCGGACTGCCAGCCGCGCTCGAAGAACGGCCAGCCGGCCCACAGCACGACGGGGGTCGCGAACACAAACTGGATCCAGTTCGATAAGGTCGGATCGATCAGACCGTGGCCGCCGATGAGATGCCCGCCCATTTCCAGCACGATGGCCGGCAGCGCAAGCGCAAGGCCAACCCAAAAGCGGCGCGTCATGTCCGCAAGTTCGGGATTGGGCGGTGCATCGAGGCTGGCGATCTCCGGCTCCAGCGCCATGCCGCAGATCGGGCAGCTTCCCGGACCGACCTGGCGGATCTGGGGGTGCATCGGACAAGTGTAGATCGCGCCTTCCGGCGCCGCGGCTTTCGGCTTGTTGTCTTTTTCCAGGTAGGAAACTGGATCGGCGGCGAATTTGGTGCGGCAGCCGGCCGAACAGAAATGAAAAGTTTCGCCCTTGTGGTCGAAGCGGTGCTTGCTGGTTGCTGGATCGACGCTCATGCCGCAGACGGGGTCGCGCACGCTTGCCTTGCCGTGGGTCTGATGATCATGGCCGGCGGCGTGATGGCGGCCGCCGCAGCATCCGGCCTGGGTGCCAGCGTTGGCGGCTTCCGTCGCAACAGCCTTTGACGCACAGCCGCATGCGGAGTTTTCGGCTCGGCCGCCTTTGTCAGCGTACTTTTCGGACTCGTTCATCACCATCTCCGGCACTTGAATCTGATACCCTATGGGGGTATATAGGCCGCATGCGAAAAGACATCAAGGCTTCCTGCCAGAAACGCCTCAGCCGGATCGAGGGCCAGGTCCGCGGCCTTTCCAAAATGGTCGACGAAGACCGCTATTGCATCGATATCGTCACGCAGATTTCGGCGGTGCGGGCGGCGCTGCGGCGAGTCGAGGAAGAGGTGCTGCGCGACCACGTCTCGCACTGCGTCGAGCACGCCATCACCAGCGGCAACAAGGCCGATCAGCGCGAGAAGATCGCGGAGTTGATGGCCGTGATCGGGCGGTCGGACAGGTGAAGCTGTCGCCACACCTCGTCATTGTCGGCAGCAAACGCAAAGCGTTTGCGCTTGAGAGCGCAGCGAAGCAATCCATGTTACGGCACGGCGGATAGATGGACTGCCTCGTCGCTCGCGCTCCTCGCAATGACAGCGATAGAGCGTTAGCCTAATCGTGCCCGTGCCCGTGCCCGTGCTTCCGCGCCCTCGGCTTCTTCTCCGAACTCGTCGGAATCATCACCACCCGTCCGTAGCGCACGCCGCGTTCGGCGATGATGTGGTTGGCCAGATGCCGGACCTCGGCGCTGGCGCCCATCAGCGCCCGTACTTCCAAGCAGGAATCATCGTCGAGGTGCACATGCAGCGTTGCCAATGACAAATCATGATGACCGTGAAAATTCTGCACCAGTCGTCTGGAGAGATCCCGCGCGGCGTGATCGTAGACGTAGACCAGCGCGGCGACGCACTGGCCGGACGGCGCGGCTTCCTCCGCGCCCTGCTGCAGTCCGGCGCGCGCGAGATCGCGAATGATCTCCGAGCGGTTCTGATAGCCGCGCGCCTCGGCGGCCGCGTCGATCTCGGCGAGCAGATCGTCTTCGATCGTGATGGTGATCCGTTGCATGGAAAATCTCGTCCTCGCGCTAGTATGACATTCTAATTGTAACATCATACTCGGCTTGCTAGCGTGCCGTGCCGGGTTTCGTCGAAGCGGTGCCGCCGTGTGCCGATAGTAGCAGGTCATGCGGGGGCATGGGCGTGGGTAGGGTCGTTCGGGCGATATTTTGCGCCGTCACATCCAGTGCCGCCTGCACGTTACCCGCCATGGCGCACGAAGATCCTGTGCCGCACAATCACCTCCCGCCGGTCGTCATCACCGCTCCCGAGGCTGCGCCGCCCAAACGAACCAGACAGCCTCGCCGCGAGCGCAGCGCGCGAAGCGCGCCGGTGGTTCAGACCGCTCAACCCGTGCCGGCACCAGCGGACAACGGTGTCACGTCCGGCTCCGCGACGTCGATCCAATTGCAGCCTGCCGCGGCCAGCGCGGTCACGATCAGCGGCGCAGACCTGAACGCCCGTCCCGTGTCCCGTGTCGGCGAGGCGCTGGAAGTGGTCCCGGGGCTGATCGTGACCCAGCATTCCGGCGAAGGCAAAGCCAACCAGTATTTTTTGCGCGGCTTCAATCTCGACCACGGCACGGACCTGGCGATCTCCGTCGACGGCATGCCGGTCAATATGCCGACGCACGGTCACGGCCAGGGTTATGCCGACATCAATTTCCTGATCCCGGAGATGATCCAGTCGGTCAACGTCCGCAAGGGACCGTACTTCGCCGATCAGGGCGACTTCGCTTCCGCCGGCGCCGTCTCCATCGACTATCTCAACAAGCCGCCGAAGAACCTTGCCGAACTGACGTTCGGCAGTTTCGGTTACAGGCGCGTGCTGGCGGCCGGCTCGACCGCGGTGGGCGCGGGCACGCTGCTCACCGCATTCGAGGGCGTCGGTTACAACGGTCCCTGGGACGTGCCGGACAATGTCCGCAAGCTGAACGGCGTCGTTCGCTACAGCCAGGGCACCGCAACGGACGGCTTTTCGCTGACGGGGATGGCCTATTCCAACGGCTGGAATTCGACCGATCAGGTGGCGCAGCGCGCGATCGACCAGAGCATGATCGGGCGCTTTGGCACACTCGATGCGACCGATGGCGGCACGTCGAGCCGGTTCTCCCTGTCGACCAACTGGGCGCATTCGAGCGAGTACGGGCAGACCAAGGCCAATGCCTATGTGATCCGCTCGTCGATGAACCTCTACAACAATTTCACCTATATTATCGACGATCCCGTCAACGGCGATCAGTTCAGCCAGTTCGATAAACGCACGGTCTATGGTCTGAACGTCAGCCATGCCTTCGACATGCGCGTGGCCGGCATCGAGATGCAAACCCGCGTCGGATTGCAGACCCGCGGCGACGATATCCATGTCGGCCTGTTCAGGACGTTCCGGCGCGAATGGTTGTCGACCGTGCGCGAAGACAGCGTGAGGGAAGGCAATGTCGGCCTGTGGGCCGATACCACGGCGCGCTGGACCGACTGGCTGCGCACCACGGTCGGCATTCGCGAGGATTATTTCGCGGGGCGCGTCATCAGCGATACGCCGGAGAATTCAGGCCATGCGCAGGCGTCGATGACGAGTCCCAAGGCCGGCATCGTGCTCGGGCCCTGGTACCGGACCGAGTTCTACGGCAATGCCGGCTACGGCCTGCATTCCAACGACATCAGGGGCGCGACGATGACGGTCGATCCCAATGACAAGGTGACGCCGCAGGATCGGGTGCCGCTGCTGGTGCGATCGAAAGGCGCTGAACTCGGCATTCGCACCAGGGCGATCGAAGGCCTCACCAGTTCGCTCGCGATGTTCGTGCTGAATTTCGATTCCGAGCTGCTGTTCGTCGGTGATGCCGGCACCACCGAGCCGAGCCGGCCCAGCCGCCGCGTCGGCGTCGAATGGACCAACCAGTACAAGGTCCTGCCGTGGATGTCGCTCGATCTCGACGTCGCCTGGACGCGCGCGCGCTTCACCGATTTCGATCCGGCCGGGAATTTCATTCCGGGCGCCCCGGCCTGGGTGGTGGCGGGCGGTGTGTCGTTCGGCCGCGAGACCGGCTGGTTCGGCGCCTTGCGGGGACGCTATTTCGGCCCGCGTCCGCTGATCGAGGACGACAGCGTGCGCTCGCAGGCGTCGCTGATCTTCAATGCGCGGGCCGGCTACCGGTTCGACAACGGCATGCGGCTGCAGCTCGACACGCTCAATCTCTTCA
>JAQSDT010000371.1 GCA_029946075.1 bacterium
CCGGCGATCGATGCGTGGCCGGGTCCGCTCCTCGCGCTCCACGCCGGCCGCCTAAGCGAGGCCGAGGTACTGAAGCTGGCAAGCACCGATGGCCGCCGTGCCGAGGCGGCATTCCAGCTTGGCGTCCTGGCCTTTGCCCAGGACGCCAAAGCGGCCAGATCGCACTGGCAGGGAATCATCGATCGGTCTGGTCCCAGCCTGATAGAATACGCCGCGGCACGCCATGAACTGGCACGCCTGCAGTCTGCAAAGGCGTCGTAAACGCGAGGGATTCGATGTTCTCTGTGATCCTCTACGGCCGCAACGACAGCCATGGCTACAATCTGCACAAGCGGGCGGCGATCAGTCTCAATGCCATAGCAGAAGTCATGTCCGATCCGGACGACGAGATCCTGTTCGTCGACTACAATACGCCGGACGACCATCCGACCTTCCCTGAGGCGATCCACGACACGCTGACCGACAAGGCGAAGAAGGTACTTCGTATATTCCGCGTGCGGCCGGAGCAGCATTATCATCTGAAGTCGAAGACGCATCTGGTCGCCCTCGAGGCCCAGTCGCGCAACATTGCACTGCGCCGATCCAATCCGAACAATCGTTGGATCCTCTATACGAATACCGACATGCTGCTGGTGCCGCGGCGCGAGGATGAGTCACTCAGCAAGATTTTGGGCGACGTGCCGGATGGCTTTTATCAGATCCCTCGATTCGAACTTCCAGAGATGCTGTGGGAAGCCGCGTTCGATCGCCGGGATCCTGCGGGCAACCTCACCAAGCTGCGTGATTGGGCGGTTCGCTTTCATTTGAACCAGGTCGTGCATAATTTCATGCCCATGAAATATGATGCCTTGGGTGATTTCCAGGCGGCGTTGCGCGAGGACATGTTCGCCATCCACGGCTTCGATGAAGACATGCTACTTGGCTGGCATTGCGATTCGAACCTTGCCGCGCGGCTGGCTCTTTATCGCGGCCGTGTCGATACCCTCATCGACAAGGTGTTCGGCTATCACTGCGACCATACCCGGGTCGCGGCAGCCAATAACAAGGGACGCGCCACCCGGATGAACGACCAGAATCGCTTCATCTGGGACGTTTCATCGCCGTATCTTCCAGAGCAGGCCGATAGGTGGGGCTGGCCCGACGTCGAGATCGAGGAAGTTCGTCTGGATCGCGAGACGTCATATGAGCGGTTCACCTCGGGGCTTGCCGCGGCATTGGACCCGGCCACGGAGCCTTATCGGTCAACGAGCCTGGATTGGCACCTCTACTCGGACCTCAGCTACGACATTCGCCACACGCTGCCGTTCGTCTGCGATCAGGTCCTGACGTACCCTCGATCTACTGCGGTGATGCTTGTGGCGACGCGAGCCGAGTTCGTCTCTCGTTTCGCCGTGGCCTGGCGGGCCATGGGCTTCACGGGCCCCATTCTCGTGCCCACCGAATGTCAGAGGCTGGACACGACCGACCCGTCGATCAAGATCGGTGCCTTTTCCGAACTTGTGCGCATGGCCGATATGTTCATCTTTGAATTTGGCCTGGCGACGCAGCATTCCGATGAGGCCGTTCGTATCGGCCGGCCCGAAAGCCCCATGGACAAGAAAAGCCTGAAGACGGTTGCGAAGCTCTTCGCCGCCGCCGCATCAGAGGAAGCCGAGACCAGGCCCAATGGGCGCCGACTGCCGCGGCGATTCATCGGCGTGAATGTGATCTACAACAAGTTCTGGCCGCTGTTCACTGACTACGTGGGAGCGAACATCAATCCGTTTTGCAGTCAGGTCCTCGCGGGCATCCCCCGGCAGGAGTCGTCCCTGAAAGGGAAGATCCTGAAGTTTCGCGGCCGATACGGCGTCTAGTTCGAACCAGAGACGGAGTCCGGTTCGACCAAGCCGCGGTAGGCGGCCTTGAGTCGTTTGAGAATTGTAGGATGCACGGGCGGTATCCAGGGAGCGGGGTAGAATTGAGGTGCTCCAGCTTCAAATGCCGTAATGTAAGCCTTGTAGGGAAGGGCGGATGCGGTGCCCGGCTGTGCCTGTCCCGTCAGCAGCTCGAGGCCAATGTCGACGTCGAATACCCGTTGCAGTTTCTCGCGCATCGCAATCAGGATTTCCGCGGCCGAGTCGGGCTGGTTCCAGATCGAGAAGATCGCCGCGAGCTTTGCTATTTTTTCTGGCCCCATGGCGGCGCCGAAGTCCCGCCAATCAGGTCCTACAGGGTCGCGCGCATAGAATGCTTCCGCCTGGTAGGGACGGCCCGTGATCGACTGGGCTGGCGAGGTGATCGCGAATGGGGCAGGCAAGGCGGATATCGAATAGTTGCGGACGTCGAGGGCGAACAGTTCGAATCCCCGGGCGCGCATGAACCGGTCGGTATTGTGAAAAGTGTGTTCCCAATCGCCGGAACCGCCATTGAGATTGACCTCGAGGCGAGCCGAAAGCAGACCCAGCGAATCGAACTGGCCGTCGAACGAGTGCAGGACTTCGAAATCGGGGCCATCGATGTCGATCTTCAGCAGGTCGACATCCGCCCAGCCGAGATCCCGTAGTACCGTGGGAACGACCACTACTTTGTTCGGGTCGGCCAACTTGGTCATCCCCCAAGCATTGTGATGGAGTTTCTCCTCGAGCGAGGCTGACTTCAGGCGTTCATTCTGCAACTCTGCCATCCGGCCAGCACTGGTCCGCGGAAGGGCATTACGAACGAAGCGCGGCTTTCCGGACACTTGGGCGTGGAAAGGGTGGTCTAAGGGCATGCCCACGAAGCCCGCCATGTATTTGATCCCGGGATGGTCTTCGGCAGCCGTCAGGCGGTCGCATTCATCGACGCTCGCGTCGAATGCAATCGCTCTCAAGCGGTCGCCAAATATCCGCCACGCAGGATCGATACCGCCAGAACAGCCCACGTCGACGAAGGTGAAACGTTCATACGTGAGACTGCCGGCTACAAATGCCGCAAATGCTGTGCTCATGATTGAAGGTCGCTGGTAATGTCGTGCTTGGCTCTAAACATCCAATTCATTATCTAGTCTGGTTCGCGCGTTGGATTTTATAGAACTGTCCGGCCACCGGATCGGAAAAGGCCGGAGCGCCAGTGAACTTCGAGTGCAGCATACGATAGATCGCTTCTGATTTCTCTTGGTTCGCAACGGTCGACAGAGACGACTCCACGCGCGAAAGATCCCAACCCCAAATATCGGAAGCCACGACGTCGTATCCGAGGTCCATCACCTTCTCGATCTGATGCTGCAAGTCCTCGGCAAGTTCCTCTGGAGACAAACCTGACTTGTTCACGGGCCCGCTGACGAGCGCCAGTATCTTGAATTTTGTCTTCGGAGTTGGTGACGGTCCCAGCGTTGCCAGGTAATCCCATCGGCCATCCCAATGGTAGAACATTTTCGAGATGATGGGTTGGAAGCCGTGAAGTAGAAAAACCGTCCGTGCCGGATCGGCTTCGCGCTCGATCCGATCCAGTGCAAGGCGCCAGCCCGTATCGACGCCGCGGAGCGGCAGCATCATCCAGATATTGTAGGACAGGAGAAATAGGCCGAATGCCGTAGCCGTTGAGTAGGTAATGGCGGGGCGATATCGTGCGGCAGATGCAACAACGAGTGCCCATGCAATCGTCAGCCAGGACATCACATTGATCTGCATCTGCGGGTCTTGCGGCTGCGCATAGAGGTTGAGAACCTCTCCCGAGCCGAAGGTAATGCCAAATACGATCGCCAGGATGCGGGCATCGGATGCCTGACGGTGACGCCATAATATTGCCAACGCACCGGCGGCCAAGAGCAAAATAATCACGCTGGCAATGATCAGTTCTCGTAACATCCCGAAAATGACGTCGAGCTCGCCGATGTTTCTTCCGCCAGCCAGATACCCGCTCATTCCAATCCAGAGAAAGCCGATCTTGCGCAGGTTGAACCCGGACCATCCTGAAGCGACGCCCTTGCCAGTCCACAGGAGGTCGATCACCGAGGGAGCATTGTTGGGCTGCGGCCCCCAGAGCGACATGACGATCCAGGCGAAGGCGACCATCGTGGCAAGGAACAAG
>JAQSDT010000372.1 GCA_029946075.1 bacterium
ACGTGCAGCGCGGCGCGGGCGAAACCGGCGCGGCCTCCTCGCAGGTGCTCTCGGCGGCGCAGTCGCTGTCGGGCGACTCGAACCGCCTCAAGCTCGAAGTCGGCAAGTTCCTGGACTCGGTTCGGGCCGCCTGACGATCCGCAGATGAAAGGCGCAGGGCCGGCCATTGGTCGATCCTGCGCCTTTTTTTACGCCTGGTTGGCGCAGAAACCCGCTAGGGGTTGACGGGTGGGCGCCGGCAGCGCGGAGAAGTTCGACCTGCATCGAAGTCATTTCGGCGAGACTGACTCTCGCATGCGCAAAAGCCGGCGCGACGATCGTGCGACGCGATTCGGCAGCAAGAGCGCACCACTGCGTGTAATTTCACGTGGCAACTCGCAGCGCTTGTATTTGCACAAAAATGTGGCTTCTTCCGTATTACTACCAGCCATGGATTAACGCTGCGCTGAGGTTGTCGCTCCATCGTCGATTGCAGGTTTTGGCATATTGCCGTCGGCTGGGAGAATCCGGAAATGAAACTGCGAGTTTCGATCCTCACGACCGTTGTTCTCTTCGGTCTGATTACCGCGCTTGGGTTGGCGGCCATTCTGACGGTGAGCACCTATGCGAACAACCAACTCCGTGTAGGCGGTCCGCTCTACTCGCAGATCAGGCTGGGTAACGATCTGGTCGCGGATATCCTGCCGCCGCCTGCATATGTGGTCGAGGCCTATCTCGAGGCGACCCTGGCGCTGCGTGCGCCGGCGAAAGCGTCGCTACACAAGGAGCGTCTTGCCCAGTTGCACAAGGAATTCGACGAACGTCAGGAGTTCTGGAAGAAGTCCGACCTCGATGGGCAACTGAAATCCAGGCTCACCGTGAACTCCTATGCCGAAGTCCAGCGGTTCTGGACCATCACCGAGCGTGAACTGCTACCGTTGATAACCAGCGGCGATCAGGCCGGGGCGGAGAAGGCCTACGCGAATCTGACGGCGGCATACACGACGCATCGAGCCATCATCGACGAGATCGTCAAGAAGGCCAATGCGGACAATGCAGAACTGGAAGCCGTGGCTGCGCAGCAGATCGTCAGGTTTTCGATCCTGGTGTGGAGTGTGTCGCTGGTCGTCGTGCTCATTATCGTGCTCGGTATCTTCGGGTTGGCGATGGGCGTGGTTCGCCCCGTTGTCCGCATGACGGAAGCGGTCTCGCGGATGGCCGCCGGCGATCTTGGAATCGAGATTCCCGGCGCCGGACGGGCCGACGAAATCGGCGCGATGGCCAAGGCGATTGGTGTTGTTCGCCAGAATGCAGAACAGAAGGCTCGCGACGAAGCGGAAGAGCGAGTGCGGCAGGATCAGGTCGCGGCGCAGCAAAGCAAGGCTGCCATGTTCAGGCTGGCCGACGAGTTCGAGGGTGCAGTCGGCAAGATCGTGGATACCGTATCGTCCGCCTCGACGCAGCTCGAAGCCTCGGCTGGCACCCTGTCGGCGACCGCCGAGCGCTCGGAACAATTGACCGGCGTCGTGGCATCGGCTTCCGAGGAAGCCTCGGCTAACGTGCAATCGGTGGCGTCGGCGACCGAGGAGCTTTCCTCCTCGGTCAACGAGATCAGCCGCCAGGTGCAGGAGTCGGCTCGTATGGCAAGCGAAGCCGTCGGCCAGGCCCGCATCACCAACGACCGTGTCGGCGAACTGTCGAAGGCGGCATCCCGCATCGGCGACGTCGTCGATCTCATCAACACGATTGCGGGCCAGACCAATCTGCTCGCGCTCAACGCCACCATCGAGGCGGCACGCGCCGGCGAAGCCGGCCGCGGTTTCGCGGTGGTCGCTTCCGAAGTGAAGGCGCTGGCCGAGCAGACCGCAAAGGCCACCGGCGAGATCAGCCAGCAGATCGCCGGCATCCAGGGTGCGACCCAGGAGTCGGTAAGCGCCATCAGGGAAATCAGCGGCACTATCGAACGGCTGTCGGAGGTTTCCTCGACGATTGCCGCCGCGGTGGAGGAGCAGGGCGCGGCGACCCAGGAAATCTCGCGCAACATCCAGCAGGCAGCGCAGGGCACCCAGCAGGTCTCGGCCAATATCGGCGACGTGCAGCGCGGCGCGGGCGAAACCGGCGCGGCCTCCTCGCAGGTGCTCTCGGCAGCGCAATCGCTGTCGGGTGACTCGAGCCGCCTCAAACTCGAAGTCGGCAAGTTCCTGGACTCGGTTCGGGCCGCCTGACGATCGACCGACGACGGACCAAAGGGTCCGGTTCTCCACGAGAGAGCCGGGCCCTTCGCGTTTAGCGCGAAAGATCAAGCCATTGCAGCGAATAAGTGTTTCGGCGGCTCAAGCTGAAATTAACCGATTCTCCCTACGCTGCCGCTCGCTGGGAGTTTTCCGCGCAGGTTGTGCGCGGTCGCATTCGGAAATTCCGCTTCCGGGAAATCTGCGGTTAGGGAATCTGGGGTCGCTGACATGATCAAGCTCAACCGTATCGGGAATAAACTGGGCCTCGCCGGCGCCATCAGCATCCTGCTGGCAATCGGCATGACGGCCAACCAGATGATGACGGAGCAGGCGGTCAACGGCGCCAACGAGCGTGCCGCACGGTCGCAGAAGGTGGCCGACACATCGCTCGCCGCGCACCTCGAACTACGCAAGATCCAGCTCACCGCACGCGACATCCGCCTGGCGCGCACGCCGGCCGAAATCGACAAGATCGTTGCCGACCTGCAGCAATACAAATCGGTCATCGGCAAGGAAATTTCTGCCGCGCTTGCGACCGCGCAGCGCCAGGATACGCGGGATCGTTTGCAGAAGACCAAGGAACTGATGGAAGGCTTCGCCGGTGCGGTGGAGGATCTCGCGAAAGCGCAGACCACACTGCTGGCGCAGATCGACACCCGCTCGGCGGTTTCGAACGAGTGGACCAGGAATCTCGAGAAGGAGCTTGCCTCGCCGGCGCTGGCCAAGCTCGACAACCGTTCCGACATCGAAAAGCTGCTGTATCTGGCCGATGCAAGGGTGAACAGCCTGCGTGCCATGGTCTGGCGGCTCGGCGCCACCGGCGATCAGGCGATGTTCGCGGCGATCAAGACGACCGAAGGTTCGCTGAAGGATACGTTCAACAAGCTGCGGGGAGAGGCCGACGACCGCGAACTGCTGGTTGTCATCAGTACGCTTTCCAACATCGTCAAGCGCTTCCTTGCCGCCAACGAAGAGGTGGTCAACACCGAGAAGCTGAAGAACGAGATCATCGTCAACCGCACCGTGAAGCACGTCGCCGAAGCCGCCGAACTGATGGAAGCGACGGTGGCGAACGCCAAGAAGAATGCGCTGACGTCCAAGGACGAAGTGGTGACAGAGATTACCGCCGCCAACCGCATCAGCCTGATCATGGCGATCGTCGTCATTGTCGCGCTGATCGCCTCGGTGGCGTTCTCCTTCCTCGGGGTCGCACGTCCGATGACACGCCTGAATGGCGCGCTCGGCGAGATGGCCGGTGGCAATCTCGACGTCGTCATTCCCGGCGCTGCCCGCGGCGACGAAATCGGCGACCTCGCCAAGACGGTGACCGTCATCCGCGAGAACGCCGAGCAGAAGGCGCGCGACGAGGCCGAGGCCAAGGTCGCGCAGGACCAGATCGCGGCGCAGCGGCGCAAGGCCGAGATGGTCAGGCTCGCCGACGATTTCGAGGGCGCGGTCGGCCAGATCGTCGAAACCGTCTCCTCCGCGTCGCACGAGCTGGAATCGTCGGCGGGTACGCTGACGGCGACCGCCGAACGCGCGCAGGAACTCACCACCATGGTGGCTGCGGCTTCCGAAGAGGCCTCGACGAACGTGCAGTCGGTGGCGTCGGCCACCGAAGAGATGGCTTCTTCCATTGGAGAGATCAGCCGCCAGGTGCAGGAATCGGCGCGGATGGCCAACGAGGCCGTTGACCAGGCGCGCACCACCAACGATCGCGTCGGTGAATTGTCGAAGGCCGCCGCCCGTATCGGCGCCGTCGTCGAACTCATCAACACCATCGCCGGCCAGACCAATCTGCTGGCGCTCAACGCCACCATCGAGGCGGCG
>JAQSDT010000373.1 GCA_029946075.1 bacterium
TGCAGCCCATGATGTCTTCGACGTGGTTTTCCGGATGCGGCATCATGCCGAGCACATTGCCGCGCTCGCTGACGATGCCGGCGATCGAATGCGCCGCGCCGTTGATGTTGGAGGCCTCGTCGACGACGCCGTCGGGCGAGCAGTAGCGATAGAGCACCCGCCCCTCGCCCTCGAGCCGCTTCACGGTGTCTTCGTCGGCTTCGTAATTGCCCTCGCCATGGGCGACCGGCACGCGAATGACCTGGCCGGCATTGTAGCCGCGGGTGAACGGCGTATCGGAGCGTTCGACGCGCAGGTGCACATCCCTGCAGATGAACTTCAGCTTGGCGTTGCGCATCAGCACGCCCGGCAGCAGGCCGGACTCGCACAGGATCTGGAAACCATTGCAGACGCCGAGCACGAGGCCGCCATCGGCCGCGAACTTGCGGACAGCATCCATCACGGGCGCACGCGCTGCAATGGCGCCGCAGCGCAGATAGTCGCCATAGGAAAAGCCGCCGGGCACGACCACGAGGTCGGTACCCCTGGGAAGCTCGCTCTCGGCATGCCAGACCATCGCGGCCTCGCGGCCCGACGCCAGCTTGAGCGCCCGCGCCATGTCGCGCTCGCGGTTGATACCTGGAAAGACGAGAACGGCTGATTTCATGGTAGGCGCGCCTAGAGCAGTTCGACCCGGTAATTCTCGATCACGGTGTTCGCCAGCAACTTGTCGGCGGCGTCCTTCAACGCCGCCTCAGCCTTGGCCTTGTCGGCGCCGGACAGTTCGATATCGAACACCTTGCCCTGGCGGACGCTGGCGACGCCATCGACGCCGAGCGATTTCAGCGCGCCCTCGATCGCCTTGCCCTGCGGGTCAAGAATGCCGGACTTCAGCGTAACGGTAACACGTGCCTTCACGATACTTGCCTCAGTTATTTGCTCAGCTCTTCACCAGCACCGGGCCGGTACCGGCCGGACGCTCGTTTTCCATCAGAATGCCGAGACGCTTCGCCACTTCGGTGTAGGCTTCCAGCAAGCCGCCGAGATCCCGGCGGAAGCGGTCCTTGTCGAGCTTCTCGTTCGACTTGATGTCCCACAGCCGGCACGAGTCCGGCGAGATCTCGTCGGCGACGATGATCCGCATCATGTCGTTCTCGAACAGCCGGCCGCATTCCATCTTGAAGTCGACGAGGCGGATGCCGATGCCGAGGAAGAGGCCCGTGAGGAAGTCGTTGACGCGGATGGCGAGCGCCATGATGTCGTCGATTTCCTGCGGCGTGGCCCAGCCGAACGCGGTGATGTGCTCTTCCGACACCATGGGGTCGTTGAGCTGGTCGTTCTTGTAATAGAACTCGATGATCGAGCGCGGCAGCTGGGTGCCTTCCTCGATGCCGAGGCGCTGCGACAGCGAGCCGGCGGCGACGTTCCGCACCACCACTTCGAGCGGCACGATCTCGACTTCGCGAATCAGCTGTTCGCGCATGTTGAGCCGGCGGATGAAATGGGTCGGCACGCCGATGTCGTTGAGGTGCTGAAACAGGTACTCCGAAATCCGGTTGTTGAGGACGCCTTTGCCCTCAATCACCTGGTGTTTCTTGGCGTTGAACGCGGTCGCGTCGTCCTTGAAGTGCTGGATCAGGGTTCCGGGCTCGGGGCCTTCATACAGGACCTTGGCCTTGCCTTCATAAATGCGACGTCGACGGCTCATTGGGATGTACCGTGTTTTGTTGAAATCCATGAATTTGGTGTGCTCCGGATGACAAGGGTTACGACCACGACGGAGCTGCCGTGAAGGCTGATTCCTGAACCAAACCACCGGAAACAGAACAAGAACCGAGCCTGGAGGCAACCTATCCGATTGGCCCATCCAGCACAATCGACCAACCCCGTTAGGCCCAACTTATCGTCCGGTTGGGCCCAACTTATACCTGTTGCCTGCGGCTTAACGGCCTGTTGTTTTGCCGATTCGCCCTATCTATCTAGGTGTGCGAGCGGGCCGCCGCAACGCAGCCCGCATTTACCATTTTCCGGGATTGGAACCGCAGAAATGACCACTTTCGACAAGCGCGAGGAAGGTTTCGAGAAGAAATTCGCCCTCGACTCGGAACAGAAGTTCAAGGCCGAGGCCCGTCGCAACAAGCTGCTCGGGCTTTGGGCAGCCGAGAAGCTCGGCCTGACCGGCGACGCCGCCACGGCCTATTCCAAGGAAGTGGTCGCGGCCGACTTCGAGGAAGCCGGCGATGCCGACGTCCAGAACAAGGTGGTGAAGGATTTCGCCGCCAAGGGCGTTGCCGTCTCCGCAGCCGAAGTGCGCGTCAAGATGGACGAACTGATGGCCACCGCGATCATCCAGGTGAAGGCCGGGACGTAAGGCGAGACGTCATTCCGGACGGCGCGAAGCGTCGATCCGGAATCTCGAGATTCCGGGTCTGGTCCTTCGGACCATCCCGGAATGACGTCACTGCGGCATAGGCAACGTCACTCTTCCTTGAAGCCGTATTCCGGCACGTTGCCGCTGGCGCCGTAATATTTGTACGGCAGGAATTTTCCGGACATCGTGATCTTGACGCGGTCGCCCTTGGGATTGGCGACGCGCTCCATCAGCATGTCGAAGTCGATCGCCGACATGATGCCGTCGCCGAACTCTTCCTCGATCAGCGCCTTCCAGGCCGGACCGTTGACCATCACCATCTCGTAAAAGCGGTAGATCAGGGGATCGGTCGGCGGCATCGGCGTGCCGGTGCCGCGCATCGGCACCTCGTTGAGCATCGCAACTTCCGTCTTCGACAGCCCGAACAGCTCGCCGGCATTGGCGGCCTGCGGCTTGGTCAGCTTCATCTGGCCCATGATGGCGCCGACGATCAGCACGTCCGAATAGCCGCCGATCCCGGCGCAGATGTGCTTCCAGCTCCAGCCCTTCTCGCGCTTGATGTCGAGCAGCTTCTCGGTGAGGTCTTCCCGCTTCATGATTATCTCCCTTGATGGAATGTCAGCACGCGACGTCTCGTGCCGGACCGGTATCGACCGCCCGCGGCGGTGAAACGATGGTGGGTTCGCCCATCCCCGGCCGCACCACCGGCACGTTGCGCGGATCGTGGTCGGTGACGGTGGAGGCGAAGGTCTTGCTGCGGCTGACCAGGAAATCGACGATGTGGTTGCGCACCGCGTAGTAAAGTGGATGACGGTGCAGATCGATGCGGCCGCGATCCTTCGGCAGCGGGTTCTCGACGATCTCGGCGAGCACGGCGCCGGGGCCGTTGGTCATCAGGAAGATCTTGTCGGCGAGATAGATCGCCTCGTCGACGTCATGGGTGATCATGAAGGCGGTCTGGCCGGTCTCGAGGCAGATGCGGCGGACCTCATCCTGCAGCGTGCCGCGGGTCAGCGCGTCCAGCGCCGAGAACGGCTCGTCCATCAGCATGATCTTCGGCGTGATCGACAGCGCCCGCGCGATGCCGACGCGCTGCTTCATGCCGCCCGAAAGCTCCGACGGCCGCTTGTGCTCGGAGCCGGTCAGGCCGACGAGGTCGATGAAGGTCTGCGCCTGCGCCCTCACCCTGGCGCGATCCCATTTGCGCCATTTCGAACTCACGGCATAGGCGACATTGCCCATCACCGTGCGCCACGGCAGCAGCGCGTGGCTCTGGAAAATCACGGCGCGGTCCAGACTCGTGCCTTCGATCGCCTGCCCGTCGACGATCACGGCGCCCTCGCTCGGCTGATCGAGTCCGGCCAGGATGTTGAGCACGGTGGTCTTGCCGCAGCCGGAATGGCCGATCACGCAGCCGAATTCGCCGCGGCCCATCGAGAGCCAGAGGTTCTCGAAGATCGTGGTCTGCTCGCCGCTCGCGCCCGGATAGCGCCGCGCGATGCCTTCGATGGAGATGAACTTGTCGGTCATCGCATCACTCCGGGAACGTGACCATGCGCGTGAACCGCGCGAGGATCTGGTCGAGCAGCATGCCGACGATGCCGATCATGAGGATCGCGATGATGACGTTGGTGATCGAGAGGTTGTTCCACTCGTTCCAGACGAAGTAGCCGATGCCGGTGCCGCC
>JAQSDT010000374.1 GCA_029946075.1 bacterium
GCGGCTACGCCAAGGAAATGTCGAAAGAGTATCAGGCCAAGCAGGCCGCGCTCACCGCCGAACACGTCAAGAAGCAGGACATCGTGATCACCACGGCGCTGATCCCGGGACGTCCGGCGCCGAAGCTGGTCAGCGCCGAGATGGTGAAGTCGATGAAGCCGGGCTCGGTGCTGGTCGACCTGGCCGTCGAGCGCGGCGGCAATGTCGAAGGCGCCAAGGCCGGTGAGGTCGTCGATGCCGACGGCGTCAAGATCGTCGGCTACACCAACGTCGCCGGCCGCGTGGCGCAGTCGGCTTCGAGCCTCTACGCCCGCAACCTGTTCTCGTTCATCGAAACGCTGATCGACAAGGCGAGCAAGACGCTCGCGGTCAACTGGGACGACGAACTCGTCAAGGCCACCGCGTTGACGAAAGACGGCGCCGTCATCCACCCGAACTTCCAGCCGAAAAGCTAAGGAGAGCCGACATGGATCATATTGCACAGGCCGTCGATCCCTTCGTGTTCCGGCTGTCGATTTTCGTCCTCGCCGTGTTCGTCGGCTATTTCGTGGTCTGGTCGGTGACCCCGGCGCTGCATACGCCGCTGATGTCGGTGACCAACGCGATCTCCTCGGTGATCGTGGTCGGCGCGCTGCTCGCGGTCGGCGTGCCCATGATTTCGAGCGGCTCGGGCTGGGCGCGCGGCTTCGGTTTCGTCGCGCTGATCTTCGCCTGCGTGAATATCTTCGGCGGCTTCCTTGTCACCCAGCGCATGCTGGCGATGTACAAGAAGAAGGCCAAGTAAAATGACCAGCGAGCGGCGTGCACCTCGTGGTGACGGCGACAGTGGGGACCTGAGATGAACGCCAATCTGGCTGCAATTCTGTATCTCGTGGCGGGTGTGCTGTTCATCCTGTCGCTGCGCGGACTATCCAGCCCCGCATCGTCCCGTCAGGGCAATTTCTTCGGCATGGTCGGCATGGCGATCGCGGTCGCGACGACGCTGGCCAGTCATCCGCCGGCGGATGGCCTTGCCTGGGTGCTGGTCATTCTCGGCATCGCCATCGGCGGCGGTATCGGCGCGGTCATCGCCCGCCGCGTGCCGATGACCTCGATGCCGGAACTGGTCGCCGCCTTCCACTCGCTGGTCGGCATGGCCGCGGTGCTGGTCGCTGCCGGTGCGTTCTATGCGCCCGAAGCGTTCGACATCGGCAAGCCCGGCGCTATTCACGCTGCGAGCCTCATTGAAATGTCGCTCGGCGTCGCCATCGGCGCACTGACGTTCACCGGATCGGTGATCGCGTTCCTGAAACTGTCCGGCCGCATGAGCGGTGCGCCGATCATTCTGCCGGCGCGTCACGTCATCAACATCGCGCTCGGCCTGGCGCTGCTGTTCTTCATCTACGGCCTCGTCCACTCCGGCAGCGCGCTCGACTTCTGGCTCATCACCGTCATCGCGCTGGTGCTTGGCGCGCTTCTGATCATCCCGATCGGCGGCGCCGACATGCCGGTCGTGATCTCGATGCTGAATTCCTATTCCGGCTGGGCCGCGGCCGGCATCGGCTTCACGCTCGGCAATTCGGCGCTGATCATCACCGGTGCGCTGGTCGGCTCGTCCGGCGCGATCCTGTCCTACATCATGTGCCACGCGATGAACCGTTCCTTCATCTCGGTCATCCTCGGCGGCTTCGGCGGCGAGACCGTGGCGGCCGGTGGGGGCAGCGGCGAGCAGAAGCCCGCCAAGCTCGGCTCGGCGGACGACGCGGCCTTCATCATGAAGAACGCGCAGAAGGTGATCATCGTGCCCGGCTACGGCATGGCGGTGGCGCAGGCCCAGCACGCGCTGCGCGAAATGGGCGACATCCTCAAGAAGGAAGGCGTCGAGGTGAAGTACGCCATTCACCCGGTCGCAGGCCGCATGCCCGGCCACATGAACGTGTTGCTGGCGGAAGCCAACGTGCCCTATGACGAGGTGTTCGAACTCGAGGACATCAACTCCGAATTCGCGCAGGCCGACATCGCCTTCGTGATCGGCGCCAACGACGTCACCAACCCGGCGGCGGAAGAAGACAAGACCTCGCCGATCTACGGGATGCCGGTGCTGCAGGTCTGGAAGGCCGGCACCGTGATGTTCATCAAGCGCTCGCTGGCTTCGGGCTATGCCGGCATCGACAATCCGCTGTTCTACCGCGACAACACCATGATGCTGCTCGGTGACGCCAAGAAGGTCACCGAGAACATCGTCAAGGCGATGTAGTCCGTTCCCCTCGGGGAAATCATGACCGCGCTGAAATGGCTTCTGATCGTCATCTCGGCCGGTTATGTCTGCGGCCTCGCCGCGCTGTTTTTCGCACAGCGATCGTTTCTGTTTCCGGTCCCGACAACGACCCGCACGTCGCCGCAGGCGGCGGGTTTCCCGCAGGCCGAAGAGCATCTGCTGACCACCGCGGACGGTGAGAAAGTCATCGTCTGGCACGTCCCGGCGCAGCCCGGCCGTCCCGTCATTCTCTACTTCCACGGCAACGGCGACTTCCTCGCCGGATTCTTCGGCCGCTTTCGCGAGATGATTGCCGACGGCACCGGCGTGGTCGCGCTGTCCTATCGCGGCTATGCCGGCTCCAGCGGTGGGCCCGGCGAGCGCGGCTTGCTGCAGGACGCGGCGGCCGCCTATGCTTTCACGACCGCGCGCTACGCACCGGACAGGATCGTCGCATGGGGGTTTTCGCTCGGCACCGGCGTCGCGGTGGCGCTGGCGGCGGACCAGCCCGTGGACAAGCTGATCCTGGAGGCGCCCTATACCTCGATTGCGGACGTGGCGGCTTCTGCATTCTGGTTCGCACCCGTCCGCTTTCTGATACGTGACCCGTTTCGGTCCGACGACCGTATCGGGCGGGTCAAGGTGCCGTTGCTGGTGATGCATGGTGGCCGCGATCCCGCCATCCCGATGGCGTTCGGCGAAAGGCTGTTTGCGCTGGCGCATGAGCCGAAGCAGTTTGTGCGTTTCGGCGACGGCGGGCATAACGACCTGGACAATTTCGGCGCGGTTGACGCCGTGCGGCGTTTCATCGACCCTGTCAAAGGTTGATGCCTGAGCGAGCGCGCTCTGGAACCTCTCGAGGATTGGAACAGCATGAGCGTACACGGACCGATGCCGCGGTCAGCCTGGCTCTTTCCCGCGCTGGGGATACTGCTGTTCGCCGTGGCCTCCGTCCTCGGGCTCACCTTCAAGCCGTCGGCCGGCGGACTGGTGTTTGCGGTCGTCCTGCTGACGATCCTGTTCGGAACCGTGTTCGCCGCGGTACATCACGCCGAGGTGATAGCCGAACGGATCGGCGAACCCTATGGCACGCTGCTGTTGACGCTGGCGGTCACCATCATCGAGGTCGCGCTGATCGCGACTATCATGCTCGGCGACAAGCCGGTGCCGGCGCTGGCGCGCGATACGGTGTTTGCGGTGGTGATGATCGTGTGCAACGGCCTCGTCGGCCTCTGCATCTTCATCGGCGGATTGCGCTACCGGGAACAGGACGTTCAGGTCACCGGCGCCAACCTCTATCTCAGCGTCCTCGTCGTGCTGGCGACGATCACGCTGATCATGCCCAATTACACGCTGACCGCGGCCGGTCCGATCTATTCGGCGGCGCAGCTCGGATTCGTCAGCGTGGTCACGCTGATCCTCTACGCTGTGTTTCTCTACATCCAGACCATCCGGCATCGCGACTATTTCATCAAGGAGGCAACCGACGATCCGGCCGGCGAGTCGCAATTGTCCAATGCGATGCTGGCGCTCAGCATCGCGTTGCTGGTGGGCTCGCTGCTGACCGTCGTGCTGCTGTCGAAGAAGTTCTCGCTGGTGGTCGATATCGCCATCGCCAGCGTCGGCGCGCCGCCGGCCTTCGCGGGCGTGCTGGTCGCGCTGCTGATCCTGTTGCCGGAAAGCGTTGCCGCGCTGGCCGCGGCGCGCAAGAACGACCTGCAGAAAAGCATCAACCTCGCGCTCGGTTCCTCGCTCGCCACCATCGGACTGACGATCCCGGCGGTGGCGGTTGCCGCCTA
>JAQSDT010000375.1 GCA_029946075.1 bacterium
CTTTCGAACGGCGCCAGCAATCCGGTCAGGCTGATCGGGGCATGCGCGCGGTTGATGAACGGCAGCAGCAACAGTTCGAGGTGCGCTGTGGTGCCGTCCTCGGCGGTCGCGGTGACGCCGGCGATGGCCGCCAGCATTTCCTCGGCGACGTAGCTGATGATGTCCTCGATCTCGCGGCGGCCGTCCGGCGTGAACAGTGCCGAGAAGCTCGAATCCCTGGGGTCGCGGCCGAGCAGGGCGCTGACGCGGGTTCCGGCGACGCGGAAGGGGTAACCGGCCTCGTTGTCGTAGGACAGCACGAAGATGTCGCCGAGCAGCTCGCGAACCGCGCCGGGTTCGATCTCGCTGCGGTCCGGTGCCCGCGCATCGCCGCGCTTCGCGTCCCAATAGGCGAAGAATTCGCGGCTCGATGGATGTTTCATTTTGACCCTTGCCCCGCGCAGGCGATGTCGGGACAATTCTGTCCCGGTTTTGCGCACGCGATGTCCCTTGTTCGTTTTGCAGGACTGGCTTTGCAGCGTCCATGCCCGGCGGTGCGATTTGACTGCTTCGGCAGGGCCTTTGCGTCGTTAACGTTAAATTAACGATGATGTTGGCGATCGCGCTGTGACCTGCGTAGAGTGGAACGCATCAGGCAGCGCCGGTTTTTCTTTGGGTAACCGGCGCGGTTGGTACACAGGTGGCGTCAAACAGTTTGGTCATCGCGCGGGGAGGGGTGGGGATGTGATCCCGGCTCCGGGGCGCGAAAAGATCGGCAAGACAAGGGGAAGCGTTCTCAGCGCTTCCCCTTTTTCTTTGGGGCGGGATCGCGGCGTTGTGCACTTGCACGGGGCGGGCAAAGCCGCCTATCTCTGCCGTTACCCTAATCCACCAGCCAAGGTCGCTAGGTCCTGGACCCCTTGCAATCCCAGCCCGAATATTCCCGGACCGATCCGCCGGAACCGCCGAGCGAGCCGATCCTGTCGCTGCCGGGCGCGCTGACGGCCTATGTCGCCCTGATTGCGGCGATTCACCTGCGGGTGCTGCTGCCGCCGGAACTGGAAAACTGGACCATCGACGTCTTCGGCTTCATTCCCAAGCGCTACGATGCCACGCTGCTCAACATCCCGTTTCCCGGCGGCGCCGGCGCCAAGATCTGGACCTTCGTCACCTATTCGCTGCTGCACGCCAATCTCAGCCATATCGGCTTCAACGTGCTGTGGCTGCTGCCGTTCGGCAGCGCGCTGGCGCGCCGGTTCGGCGCATTGCGGTTTTATCTGTTCATGGCGGTGACGGCGGCGGCCGGCGCCCTGGCGCATCTGGTCACCCATGAGCACGCGATCGCGCCGATGATCGGCGCTTCGGCGTCGGTCTCCGGCACCATGGCGGCCGCGATCCGCTTCGCCTTCGTGCAGGGAAGCTTTCTGTCCTTCAGCCGCGGCGATGCCGATGCCGCATCGAGGGTCCCGGCGCTGTCGCTCGCGAGCGCCTTCCGCAACAGGCGCGTGCTCGGATTTCTCGCCATCTGGTTCGGCGTCAACATCATCTTCGGCGTCGGCTCGTTTGCGCTCGGCTCCGATGGTGCCAGCGTCGCCTGGCAGGCGCATATCGGCGGCTTTCTCGCCGGGCTGATGCTGTTCTCGCTGTTCGATCCGGTGCCCCGCGCAACACTGCATGCTGCGGATGCGTCATCGCCGGATGAGCCCGGCCGCGTCTGATCGCCGCTTGCAGCGCAGGGCGATTTCATTCATCATCTGCGCAATGTCGTAACGACGAACCAGGCCCGCTGCGTTGCATGCCAGCCGTGCTTGCCAGCCGCAACCGAAACGAAATCGGTGCGGAACTGTTGATTGAAGACTCGCGAACAAGTCGGCCCTGCAGGGGTGCGAACGGATTCAGGGAGGCGACAATGACGGTACGTGCAATTCTCGATTCCAAAGGTCATGACATCCTGAGCGTCGAGCCGGAGGCCAGGCTGTCGGTTGCGGTCAAGCTGCTCGGCGAGCGCAAGATCGGCGCCGTGCTGGTCATGAATCAGGGACGTCTCGAGGGAATCCTGTCGGAGCGCGACATCGTGCGCGTGCTCGGCGAGCGTGGCGCGCGCGTGCTCGACGAACCGGTGAGCGCCGTGATGACGCGCAAGGTCGTCAGTTGCCGTCAGTCCGACACCGTCAGCGGCATCATGGAAATGATGACGCTCGGCAAGTTCAGGCATTTGCCTGTGGTCGAGGACGGCAAGGTGGTCGGCCTGATCTCGATCGGCGACATCGTCAAGTGGCGCGTCCGCGAGTACGAGGCCGAACAGGAAGCGTTGCGCGACTACATCAAGACGGCGTAGCGCTATTCTTTCGCGGCGGCCTCGGCGGGTGCAACGCCCGCCGGCGGCGCCAGAATGTCGATCGCCTCCTGGATCGAATCGATCGCGCGTTCGGCGGCGCGGGTGCCGTGGGCGATCAACTCTTCAGCACGGTGGAAATCGAACCAGCCGATCTGTCCGACGCGCGGCGAGATCAGCAGATCGGGCGGATCGCCGGCGAGGCGCGCGCGGGTGATGCGGTCCTGCATGATGTTGAAGGCATCGACCATGACCGAGGAAATGCCCGGCCGGCCGCCGCCGCCGAAAAACTCCCGCTTCATCGTACGTTCCGCGGAAAAGAACTTGCCGATGCCGCGCTTGCGCGGCTCGGGTTCGGCCTCCGGCATCACCGACACCGACACGTCGGCCGAAGGGCCGTGGGAATAGATCGTCGTCGAATGCGTGAAGACGTCGCTGGAGAGGTTGGCGGCGATCACGATCTCCGCCCCGAGCGCACGCGCCGCCGATACCGGCACCGGATTGACGAGGGCGCCATCGACCAGCCAGCGGTCGCCGATCAGGACCGGCGAGAAAATTCCCGGCAGCGCGTAGGAGGCGCGCATCGCATCCACCATCGGACCATGGGTCAGCCAGATCTCGTGGCCGGTGCGAACCTCCGTGGCGACGGTGGCAAACTTGATCGGCAAATCCTCGATCATGTTCTGGCCGAGCGTCGTCTCGATTTCGGCGGCGAGCCTGGCGCCGCCGATCAGGCCGGAGCCGTTCAGGCGGACATCGAGATAGGAAAGGATGTTGCGCGGCTGCAGGCCGCGGGCCCAGGCTTCGAGTTTGTCGATGTGGCCGGCGGAATAGGCGCCGCCGACCACCGCGCCCATCGAGGTCCCCACCACGACGTTCGGGACGATGCCGTGCGCGGCGAGCGTCTTGATGATTCCGATATGGGCGAAGCCGCGGGCCGCGCCGCCACCCAGTGCGAGGCCAATCACCGGCCGGCGAATGCTGCCGAGCCCCACCTTGTCGCGGGCATCCGAGCCCTTCTGGCCCCGGCCCATCCAGCTATCCAGCACCAAACTCTCCTGCGGCCTCTGACGTTCCTGCCGCGGCGCCGCCGTGCCAAAAACGTCCAACTCGTCGCCTTGAGGCACGCCTTGCATGGTTCATGCCTCGTGTGAGCGACCTAGGCAGCCATTGTGACCAGCCCGCGACCGCCGGGTTAACACGGAGACGAAACCCGGGTTCCATCGCCAAACGAACGGCAGCGTCGCCATCAAGGCTTGAATTTGCCGCGTTTTCGGTGAAAAGCATGGCCCATGAGTTCGAGGGGAACCGGAATCGGTGGGTGCGGGCAGGCCGGTTGGCCGTTCCCGGCGCTGGCGCTCGCGTTGGCGCTCGCCGCGCTGTTGCCGACCGCATCCCCGGCCCAGATGTTTCAGGATCGCCCGCCGCCGGTGCCGCCGGCTTCCGTGCCGGATGCGCCCTCAGGCCCCGCCATGAACCTGGCGCCGCCCTCAGGGCCGGGCGTGTTGCCGAACCTTCCGGCGCCCCTGACCCAGCCGACCATCGTGCCGCCGACGGTCGCCACCGTGCCGCCGGTCGTGCCGCCGCCGGGCGCTTCGACCGCGGGGCAGGCCGTGTTGTCACTGACCGCGCGCTACGGCAAGGACATGCCTGTCATCAACAGCGGGCTGGTGTGGCGCGTGTTCGCAGACAAGCCCGACGACACCGGC
>JAQSDT010000376.1 GCA_029946075.1 bacterium
CATCCAGGTGATCAAGCCCGGCGATCTCGACGGCGCGATCAAGGAGATGATCTCGGTCAAGCGTCCGGTGCTGTTCGACTGCCGCGTCGCCGCGCTCGAAAACTGCTTCCCGATGATTCCGTCCGGCAAGGCGCATAACGAAATGCTGCTGCCGGTGGAAGCTACCGACGAAGCCACCGCCGCGGCGTTCGCCGGCGGCAAGGCGCTGGTGTGAGGTAAACGGTTCCGATGTTTGACCTCGCCGACCTCGAGCGCGCGCACGGAATCGTGGGGCAGGCTGTGCCGCCGACGCCGGCGCATGCCTGGCCGCTGCTCAGCCGGCGGCTGGGCGCGCATGTCGTGGTCAAGCACGAGAACCACACGCCGATCGGCGCTTTCAAGGTGCGCGGCGGGCTGGTCTATCTCGATCGTATGAAGCAGGAAGCCGCCAATACGCCGGGGATCATTTCCGCCACCCGCGGCAATCACGGCCAGAGCCTCGCGTTCGCAGCCTCCCGTCACGGCGTTCGCGCCGTGATCTACGTTCCGCGCGGCAATTCGGTCGAGAAGAATCGTGCCATGCAGGCGTTCGGCGCCGAACTGGTCGAGCACGGCGAAGACTTTCAGGCCGCCGCCGAGGAAGCGCAGCGCCGTGCCCAATTTGACGGCCTCCATATGGTGCCGTCGTTCCACCGTGACCTCGTACTCGGCGTCGCGACCTACGCGCTTGAGCTGCTGCGGTCGGCGCCCGACCTCGACGTGCTCTATGTGCCGATCGGGCAGGGCTCGGGGATCTGCGGCTGCATCATGGCGCGCGACCTGCTCGGCCGGAAAACCGAAATCGTCGGCGTGCAATCGACGGAGGCACCGTCCTATGCGCTGTCATTCGTGGCCGGCAAGGTGGTCACGACCGAGACCAGCAACACGCTGGCCGACGGCATGGCCACGCGCGTTCCGGTGCCGGAGGCGCTCGCCGTCATTCGCAAGGGCGCCGCGCGCATCGTGCAGGTGACCGACGACGAGGTCGGCGCCGCGATCCGCGCCTACTGGACCGACACGCATAATCTCGCTGAAGGCGCCGGCGCCGCGGCGCTCGCGGCCGCGCTGCAGGAAAAGGACCGGCTCGCGGGCAAGCGCGTCGGCCTGATCCTGAGCGGCGGCAATATCGATTTCGATCTGTTCCGCACATGGGTCGGAACGGATGCCACGGCAACCGCCCGGCGGGCGGTGGCGTGACGACAGGACAGTCAAGGGGACGAACATGAACCAGCCCGCATCGGCCTACTTCCTCGAAGAGCGCCACGATCCGAACGAGACGCACACGCTCTCGGTTCTCGTGCAGAACGAGCCGGGCGTGCTCGCGCGCGTGATCGGACTGTTCTCGGGGCGCGGCTACAACATCGACAGTCTCACGGTCTCGGAAACCGAGAGTCAGAAGCATCTCTCGCGCATCACCATCGTGACCACGGGCACGCCGATGGTGATCGAGCAGATCAAGCATCAGCTCGACCGCATGGTCCCGGTTTACCGCGTCGTCGACATGACCATTACCGGCCGCTCGATCGAGCGTGAGCTTGCGATGGTGAAGGTGCGCGGCGGCGGCGACAACCGCGTCGAGGCGCTGCGGCTGGCGGATGCGTTCCGCGCCCGCGTCATCGACGCCACCACCGAGAGCTTCGTGTTCGAGATCACGGGCAATTCCGCCAAGATCAATCAATTCATCGACCTGATGCGCCCGCTCGGCCTCGTCGAGGTGTCGCGCACCGGTGTCGCCGCGATTGGGCGCGGGCCTGAAGGGATGTGAACCATGCTGGCGCGTGACTGGTATTACACCCAACGGCGGCAGCTCGGGCTCGATTCCGCGGTCGCCTCGATCTACGACCGGCATGACGACAGCGACGAGCGCGCCCGCGCCGCGCTGAGCATGCTCGGCGTCCAGCGTGGCTGGCGGGTGGCCGATATCGGTTGCGGCAACGGCGTACTGGCCGTCGAGGCGGCCCTGATGGGCGCCGAGGTCGACGCGATCGACATTTCGCCGGCGATGCTGGCGCTGGCGAAGATTCAGGCGCGCGATCGGCGCGTGCCGATCCGCACCCAGCCGGCCGGCATGCTGAGTTTCGCCTATCAGCCGAACTCCTACGATCTGATCGTCAGCGAATTCACGCTGCACCATTTGCCGGATTTCTGGAAAGCAGTGGCGCTGGCGCGGATCTTTGCCGCGCTGAAGCCCGGCTCGAATTTCTATCTGCGCGACATCGTCTTCGTCACCATGCCCGACGGCGTCGACCGCGACGTCGACCAATGGGCCGACTTCACCATCAAGAACCACGATTTCGAACGCGAGGGCGTGGTCACCCATATGCGCGACGAATACTCGACCTTCGGCTGGGTGATCGAGCGCATGCTGACCGATGTCGGCTTCACGCTGGAAGCGGTCGATTACCACGCCCCGCTGCACGGAACCTATCTCTTGCGCAAACCGAAGCCGGACCAACAGAGCTAGAAAAAAATACAACCGGCCGATGCCTGCATCGCCGCGCTGGACGCGGTGGTGCCCTTGCATCGCCAGGATCACGCAAGGCTGCCGCCATGTCGCACTCGCTTCTGATCGCCTTCGTCCTGTTCGCCACGGTGATGTTCTTCACGCCGGGGCCGAACAACATCATGCTGTTGTCCTCGGGGCTGACCTATGGCTTCCGTCCGACCGTCCCGCACATCCTGGGCATCACGGTCGGCTTTGCCTTCATGGTCGGCGCGGTCGGCCTCGGGCTCGGCACCATCTTCATCGCCTATCCGATCCTGCAGACGATCCTGAAATATGCGGGGGTCGCCTACCTGATCTATCTGGCGGCTCATATCGCCATGTCCGAACCGGTCGAGCCGGACCAGGACAACGGCCGCGGGCCGATGACCTTCTGGGGCGCGGCCATGTTCCAGTGGGTCAACGCCAAGGGCTGGGTGATGGTGATCGGCACCATCACCGCCTATGCGGCGATCGCGGCCTATCCCTGGAACATCGTCATCCAGGTTGGGCTCAGCCTGTTTCTGGGGGTCCTGTCCTGCACCGCCTGGGCCTTTTTCGGCAGCGCGCTGCGGCCGATCCTGACCTCCCGGCGGGCGGTGCGGACCTTCAACATCATCATGGCCGTGCTGCTGCTGGCCTCCCTCTACCCGGTCTTCATGGACGCATGATGCCGCACCGCGCCATGCATAAACGGGTTTCCCATGCCGGGGAAAATGCTCTAGACAACGCCGGAAATTCGCGGGCAACCGGCGGTCTCATCCACCCAAATGCCTGATTAACCGGCCGTTTTGGCCACCCATGAGGAAATGACCATGCGTGTTTATTACGATCGTGATGCCGACCTGAACCTGATCAAGGGCAAAAAGGTCGTCATCGTCGGCTACGGCAGCCAGGGCCATGCCCACGCGCTGAACCTGAAGGACTCCGGCGTCAAGGAAGTGGCCATTGCGCTGCGCAAGGGCTCGGCCTCGGCCAAGAAGGCGGAAGCCGCCGGCTTCAAGGTGATGGAAGTCGCCGAGGCCGCCAAGTGGGCCGACCTCGTCATGATGCTGACCCCGGACGAACTGCAGGGCGACATCTACCGCGAGCACCTGCACGACAACATGAAGAAGGGCGCAGCCCTCGTGTTCGCCCACGGTCTTAACGTCCATTTCAACCTGCTCGACCCGCGCGCCGACCTCGACGTGCTGATGATCGCACCGAAGGGCCCCGGCCACACCGTGCGTTCCGAATATCAGCGCGGCGGCGGCGTGCCCTGCCTGATCGCGATCGCCAAGGACGTCTCGGGCAATGCCCACGACCTCGGCCTGTCCTACGCCTCGGCGGTCGGCGGTGGCCGCGCCGGCATCATCGAGACCACCTTCAAGGAAGAGTGCGAGACCGACCTGTTCGGCGAGCAGGTGGTGCTCTGCGGCGGCCTGGTCGAGCTGATCAAGGGTGGCTACGAGACCCTGGTCGAGGCTGGCTACGCCCCCGAGATGGCCTATTTCGAGTGCCTGCACGAGGTGAAGCTGATCGT
>JAQSDT010000377.1 GCA_029946075.1 bacterium
CGCGATATCTGACAAATAGAATATCAAGATCCTATTGTTCTGATAATTAGATCTCGGGAGCAACGACCATGGCGCTGGGACTGCGGCAAATCCGGTACTTCATCGCCATTGCCGACGCCGGCGTGCTGTCGCGGGCCGCCGAGACGCTCAACATCGCGCAGTCCGCGCTCAGCCATCACGTCGCCACGCTCGAAGCCGATCTCGGCGTCAAGCTGCTCGAACGCCGGCCGCGCGGCGTTGCGCTCACGGCGGCCGGCCGCCGCCTCTACGAGCACGCCAGCGCGGTGCTGTCGGCGCTCGGCAAGGCGGAGGAAGACGTCCGGACCTTCAACGAAGCCGCGACCGGGCCGGTGTGTCTCGGCCTCAGCCACACCGCGATCTCGCTGGTCGGCCTCGATCTCATGAAGGCGGTCCGCAGCAATTCACCCGGCGTGCACCTCACCATCGTCGAGGCCTTGTCGCCCGCGCTGACCGAGCGCGTGCTGTCGGGTACGGTCGATCTCGCGCTCGCCTATAATCCGCCGCGGGACGCCCGCCTCGCTATCGAACTGCTGCAGGAGGAAGATCTCTATCTCGTCGGCCGGCCCAGCCTGATCGGAAGGGCCACCAGCCCGGTCGCCTTTTCGGCGATCCCGCAGCGAAGCGTGCTCGGGCTGACGCCGATGCCGGCATCGCGCGCCATCATCCAGACCCAGGTGCTGCGCAATCAGGTGGTTCCGAGCGAAACGCTCGAGGTCGATTCACTGTCGGCACTGCGGATGGCGCTTGAAGCCGGGCTCGGCTGCGCCATTCTCTCTCGTGCCACCGTCCTGCCCGATCTCGAAGCCGGGAAATATCATGCGCGACGCATCGTCGATCCACCGCTGACGCGTTCGCTCGGGCTGATCGCGCTGGCGGACCGGCCACAGACCAAGGCGTTCCTCGAAGTCCGCAGGACCGTGACCGAGGTCGTCGGCGCCGCCGTGCGCGAGAAGCGATGGCCGGCGAAGGCCATCGGACGGCGCAGAAGCAAATCAACTAAGACGATCGATGTCACCTAAGCCGTCATTGCGAGGAGCGAAGCGACGAAGCAATCCATTCTTCAACTTGCGGCAAGATGGATTGCTTCGCTGCGCTCTCATGCACAAACGCAACGCGTTTGTTGCAGACAATGACGGTGTGGCCTAGACCGGCTCCAGGCCGAGCGCCTGCGCGCTCTCGATCCAGGTCGGCAATTCCTTCTGATACAGCGCGTTGCTTTCCTTGAAGCCGATCGCAGGTTCCAGCACGAAGGTGCTGAGCACTTCCTTCACCTTCGGATCGCTGTTGGCGGCGACGCAAAGCTCCGAGAACCGGTCGACGATCGGCTGCGGCGTCGCCTTCGGCAGCGCCCATCCGGTGAAGCCGCTGATGGTGAAGAATTTCGACGTCGCACCCTGTTCCGGCAGCGTCTTGACGTTCGGGATCGCATCGACCTTTTTCGAATGCACCGCGAATACGACACCCTTGTCGCTCTGCAGCACGGATTGCGCCGCCGTGTAGCTGCCCATCGCGACATCGAGCGTTCCGTCCAGCAGCCCCGTCCACATCGGCGCCTCGCCGCGGTAATGGATCGGTTCGATATTGAGGCCGTACTGCTTGTTGAGTTCGTTGATCGTTATGTGCGGGGACGAGCCGGCGCTGTAGGTGCCGAAATTCACCTTGTCCTTCTTCTTTGCGAAGGCGACGAAATCGGCGAGACTCTTGACGCCGGACTGCGGGCTCGCAATCAGCAGCAGGCCGGCGCCGGGAATGACGCTGACGAGCGTCAGATCCTTGTCCATGTCGTAGCCCGGCTTCTTCATCATCACCCGGTTCATCACATAGGTGGTCGAGATCGAGCACAGGACGGTGTGCCCGTCGGGCTCCGCGCGCGCGACTTCCGCCGCACCGATCGAGCCGGAAGCGCCGGCCTTGTTCTCGATGACGACGGTCTTGCCGACCTGCTTGCCGATGAACTCGCCGAAGGCGCGCGCCAGCAAATCGGTCTGCCCGCCCGCCGGATAGCTGCAGACCATGCGGATCTGCCGCGACGGCCAGGCGCCCTGCGCCGACGCCCTGCGCGCGATGAAAGGCATCGCGGCAGCGGCGGTCCCGGCAGCAATGAAACGGCGGCGGTCAAGTTTGGTGGACATGATTCTCTCCCTCGATTTGCCGCGAGGGTATCGCATCGCCCGGCCTCTGCCATGGTCCAAAGTCGGGACAGATTGGCGCATTGGGCCTGCACCGCTTACCGGCGCAGCGCGGCCGGGACAGTTAACAAACCCCTAATCTCCACACTCGCATTGCGCGCAAATCGCGACGGCTTCCTCAATACGGTCGCGCTAGGAAGGAAGGGAAGCGCCGGGGGCGCTCGAGGGGATTAGGGAAGTCATGCGCTTCGCTAGGCAAAAGACCGCACCAACAAAGCGGCTGCTACTGCTGGGGCTCACCATCACGCTGAGCTTTTCGGCCATCTGCGGCTGGATCCTCTGGCAAGCCGGCGACCGCGACTATCTGCATTCGCGCGAGGCGGCGACCAACCTCGTATCCAGCCTCGCCAGCGAAATCGACCGCAACATCGAACTGTACGATCTGTCGCTGCAGGCCGCCGTCGACGGCATGAAGAACCCCGAAATCAAAAGCATCAGTCCCGAACTGCGGCAAGTCGTGCTGTTCGATCGCGCCTCGACCGCGAAAGACATGGGCTCGATCCAGGTGCTCGATGCCGGCGGCAAGGTCGTGATCGATTCCAGAACGCTGACGCCGGCCAACATGGGCTACGCCGATCAGGACCTGTTCAGGGTTCACGAGCGCAGCGCCGACATCGGGCTCTTCATCAGCCGGCCGTGGGTTGCGGCTGACGGACAATATCTGATCGGCTTCAGCCGTCGCATCACCAATAAAGACGGCTCGTTCGGCGGCGTCGTCGCCGGCAGCATGCGCCTCAGCTATTTCCACAGCCTGTTCCGGAAACTGAAATTCGGCCCCAAGGATTCGATGACGCTGCTCAGTTCCGACGGCACGATCCTGATGCGGGCGCCGTTCGACATCGACACGGTCGGACAGAGCCTGCGCAAGGCAACCGTCTTCACCTTGTTTCCGCAGTCGTCGAGCGGCTGGTACGAGACGTCGTCGATCCTAGACGGCGTGAAGCGCCTGTTCGTCTATCAGCAGATCGGCAACCATCCGCTGCTCATCGTCGATGGCTTGTCGCTGGCCGGCATTTATGCGGACTGGTGGCGAGAAGTCTGGCTGATCGGTTCGATCATGCTCGCATTGTGCGCGATCACGATGGCGCTCACGGTATTTCTCGTCAACGCCTTGAGGCGACGCACCGCCGCCGAGAACCGGCTGGCTCAGCTTGCAAGCACCGACGGGCTGACCGGGCTCTGCAACCGGCGCAAATTCGACGAGGTGATTGCGATCGAATGGCGCCGCGCCCAGCGGTCAGCCAGCCCGGTTTCGCTACTGATGATCGACGCCGACAGTTTCAAGGCGTTCAACGACGCGCATGGGCATCAGGCCGGCGACACTGCCCTGACCTCGATCGCCGAATGCATTGCCAATGGAACGCAGCGTGCGTCCGATCTCGGCGCCCGCTACGGCGGCGAGGAGTTTGCCGTGCTGTTGCCGGGCGACAGCATCGAAGCCGCCCATCTGATCGCCGAGAGAATTCGCGGCAGCGTGATGTCGCTGCGCGCCCAGCAGCACGGCCGCGCCGATCCTTGCCCGACCATCAGCGTCGGCGTCGCCTGCATGGTTCCGCAGGCAGGCCTGACGCCGCACGATTTGATCAAGTCCGCCGATCTTGCGCTCTACGAGGCCAAGCATGCCGGCCGCAACCGGACGGTTGCCGCGCCGACCATGGCGATCCGGCCGCGACAGCGCGCGGCCTGATAACTGTTTCGCAGCGGCTTGGGATTCTTGCCTTGACGCGTTTTCTTCACGCGAACCGGTTCCCACTTCGCTCGAAAACGCTTTAGGCCGCCGCGGAGTGTGCCTCGCCCTGC
>JAQSDT010000378.1 GCA_029946075.1 bacterium
CAGGCCGAGCGCACCGGTCGGATCGAAATGCTCGCCATCATGAGCGCAGGCCGCGCGCACTGCATCAGGCAGCGGGCGCGATGCGCCTTCATGGCTTTCGGTCGCGCATTGGATGTCGCAGGCGCGCTGCAAGGTCCACAACAGCCAGAACGCCTTCGGCAAACTCTCCTCCACGACGAGAAGGCCGTGGTTGCGCAGCACCAGGACGCTCTTGTCGCCAAGGCTCGCGACGAGGCGCGGCTGCTCCTCGCTGTGCACCGTAATGCCTTCGAAATTGTGGTAGGCGACGCGGCCGAAAAGCTGCGCGCCATAGAAATTGTCGTAGGAGATCCCGGCTTCCTTGCAGGCCACCGCCATGCCGGTGTTGGTGTGGGTGTGGATCACGCAATGCGCATCTTCGCGCGCATCGTGAATGGCCGAATGGATGATGAAGCCGGCGCGATTGACCGGATAGGCGGTTGGCGACAGCGCCTGGCCGTCGATATCGATCTTGATCAGATTCGAGGCCGTGATCTCGTTGTAGTTCAGCCCGAAGGGATTGATCAGATAGTGCTTGTCCGGGCCCGGAACGCGCACCGTGATGTGATTGAAGATCGATTCGATCCAGCCGAGATGATCGAAGACGTGATAGGTGGCGGCGAGCTGCTGGCGCAGCGCCCATTCGTCGGCACCGCACCAGGCTGGCGGTTGTCCGGTCTTGATTGGCAGAGCATCAGCCATGGTCATATCCTCTCGAAGGGATGTCTGGCGCGCGCGCTGACGAGCGCGTGGAGCATTTCAACGGTTGGCGTCGGCACGCCGGCGCGGTTGCCGAGCTCCATCACCGCGCCCATCAGGGCGGCAGCCTCGATGCCGCGGCCGCGCTCCAGATCCTGCAGCATCGACAGTTTCGAGCCGCCGATCCGGCGCGCCGCGTCGATCCGCCCGTCAATCGTCATCGGGAAATCGATGCCGCAGCGAGTTCCGACGGCCATGCATTCGCCCATCGCCTGCCGCACCACGGCAAGCAGTTCGTCACTGGCGCAGATCTCCGACAGGGTTGCGCCGGTCAGCGCCGAGATCGGGTTGAAGGCGACATTACCGGCGAGCTTGATCCAGACCTCGCGGCCAATGTCCGGCACCGCGCGCGCCTCGAGCCCGGCCTCGCTCAGAAGCGCAGCGGCGCGGGCGGCGTCACCGGCT
Source organism: bacterium (assembly GCA_029946075.1). Classification (GTDB taxonomy): domain Bacteria; phylum Pseudomonadota; class Alphaproteobacteria; order Rhizobiales; family Xanthobacteraceae; genus Bradyrhizobium. Next base: position 1,183 of record JAQSDT010000378.1, read on the forward strand.
GGCCCCTGGACATGACCGAGCAAGAGCCGGCCGGTCGAGGTCTGGCGCACGGCACCTGGACCGGGAACCTCGGCCGCGAAATGCGCCACCGCGCCAACGAGGCGCGCGCTGGCGAAGCGGGCCGCAAGCGCGCCGTCCAGATCGACCGCGCGCACCGGCAAGGGTGTTCCGTACCACCACGGGATTCCATTGAGCACGGGAACAATGATGGCTTTGTCGATGAGCGTGGCGCCGAGCTGCGCTGCCGCCTTGGTCAGATCGGGCGCCTTGACACAGAGGAACAGCACGTCGACTGGCGGCAGATCGCCCGCATCCGCGACCGCCTCGACCGGCGCGTGGAAATCGCCGTCCGGCGCGCTGAGGTGCAGCCCGTCGCGCGCCATGGCGGCGAGATGCGATCCACGGGCGACGACGTTGACGGCATGCCCGGCCCGGGCCAGCCGGGCGGCGATCACCCCGCCGATCGCACCCACGCCGAGAACGCCAATGCGCGTTGGCGTCACGCCGCCCGCCCCAGCCGGGCTTGCTTTTCGCTGGTCCAGCCCTTGAGCTCGCCATGGGCCGATTTGCGCTTCTCGGCCTTGTAGTCGCTCAGGCCGATATCGGTCGTCAGTTCGAGCCGGATGCCGTTCGGATCGAAGAAATAGATCGAATGGATGAATTTGTGATCGGTGATGCCAAGGATCGGAATGCCGGCCGCCTCGAGCCGCTGCTTGGCCTCGCCGAGTTCCTCCATCGACCCGACCGCAAGCGCGAGATGGTTCACCCAGGATGGCGTGTTGGGCGACGGCTCGGCCTTGATGTTGTCGCCGAGGTCGAAGAACGCGATATGCGAGCCGTCGCGCATCTGGAAAAAGATGTGCACGAAGGGGCAGTATTCGCCAGTGCTCGGCACATGATCGGCCTTGACGATATGGACCAGCGGCAGCCCCAGCAAATCCTCGTAGAAATGGCGCGTTTCCTCGGCATCGCGGCAGCGATAGGCGAAGTGGTGCAGGCCGTTGATCGGAACCATGCTGGGCATGTCGGTACTCCCCGAGAGTGCTTCGGTCGCAACAGTATCGGGGTGGGCGACGCCGGGATCATTCCTCATCCGTGAGGATTGGCGCTCGGCATCGACATCGTATCGACATCATTCTGGTGGAGATCGAAGGAGCGCGCCGTGAAACTTTACACCTACTTCCGCTCGTCGGCGGCCTATCGCGTCAGGATAGCGCTCGCGCTGAAGGGCCTGCCCTGGGAGCCGGCCTATGTGCACATGTTGCGCGGCGGCGGCGAGCAGCATTCGCCCGCCTACCGCGGCATCAATCCGCAAGGGCTAGTGCCAACCTTCGCGGATGAAGGGTTCGATCTCGTCCAATCAATTGCGATCTGCGAGTACCTCGAAGAGAAGTACCCCGAGCCGCGGCTGCTCCCGGGCGATCTGCGCGCCCGCGCCTATGTTCGCGCCGTGATGAGCGCGGTGGCCTGCGATATCCATCCGCTCAACAATCTGCGTGTGCTGAAATATGTCACCTCGACGCTTGGGCACAATGAGGCGGAAAAGCTCGCGTGGTACCGCCATTGGATCGCCGACGGCTTCGCGGGACTGGAGGGACTGATCGTCCAGGCCGGCCGCTCCGGCGTTTTCGCGTGCGGCGACCAGCCGACGCTCGCGGACGCGTTCATCGTGCCGCAGGTCTACAACGCCCGCCGCTTCGACTGCCCGATGGACGCCTGCCCGAATATCACCCGCATCGCCGATGCCTGTCTGGCGCTGCCGCAATTCCAGGCGGCGCGGCCGGAAGCGCAGGGCGATGCAGGCGCCTGAGCAATGGCCGTCATTCGCGAAGAGGACATCGTTCAGAGCGTCGCGGACGCACTGCAATTCATCTCCTGTTATCACCCGGCCGACTATGTCCGGCACCTCAGCGCGGCGCATGAGTGTGAGGAAAGCCCAGCCGCCAAGGAGGCCATCGGCCAGATCCTGATGAATTCCAGGATGGCAGCGCTCGGCCACCGGCCGATGTGCCAAGATACCGGCACGGTGAACGCTTTCGTGCGCGTCGGCCTTCGCGCACGCATCGAGACGACCCGAAGCCTTGAAGCACTGATCGACGAAGGCGTGCGACGCGCCTATCTCGACGCCACCAATCCGTTGCGCGCCTCGATCATTATGGATCCGCTATTCTCGCGACAGAACACACGCGACAATACGCCTGCGGTGACGCACACTTCGGTGGTTCCCGGCGATGGCGTCACGATCACCGTGATGGCCAAGGGCGGCGGCTCGGAGAACAAGAGCCGCTTCGCCATGCTCAACCCGTCCGACGATCTGGTCGATTGGGTGGTGGAGACGGTGCGGACGCTCGGCGCCGGCTGGTGCCCGCCCGGCATGATTGGCCTCGGCGTCGGCGGCAGCGCCGAGAAGGCGATGCTGATGGCGAAGGAATCGCTGTTCGACCCGATCGACATGGGCGAGCTGCTGGCGCGCGGTCCACGCGACGCAGAGGAAGATATCCGGATCGAGCTCTACCGGAAGATCAACGCGCTCGGCATCGGCGCGCAGGGCCTGGGTGGGCTGACGACGGTGGTCGACGTCAAGCTGCGGACGTTTCCAACCCACGCCGCCTCGAAGCCGGTTGGCCTTATCCCGCAATGCGCCGCCAACCGGCACATCACCTTCACGCTTGACGGCACCGGACCGGTTGCGCTGACGCCGCCGTCGCTGTCGGACTGGCCGCAAATCACGCTTGAGCGCTCGGTCCATGCGGCGCGGCGCGTCAACCTCGATAGCTTGACGCGCAACGAGATCGCCTCGTGGCGGCCCGGCGAGACACTGCTCCT
>JAQSDT010000379.1 GCA_029946075.1 bacterium
GAACAGGACGCGGACGGTGAGGTCGTCGACCTTCTCGACCTTCACTTCGCTGTAGACGCCGCTGCTGACCGCGGCGGTTGCCGGGTCGCTGGAATATTCCCAGGTGAAGACGAGATCGTCGGCGGTCAGCGGCTTGCCGTCATGCCATTTGACGCCGGGCTTGATCTTCCAGGTCACGGATTTCGCGTCGGCGGCGAGGCCGCCGTTCTTGATCGACGGAATTTCGGCCGCGACGATCGGGTTGAGGTTGCCGTCGCCATCCCAGCTGGCGAGCGGCTCGTAGAACAGCCGCGAGCCGTCCTGGTCCTTGGTGCCGGTGGCGAAATGCGGGTTCAGCAGCGTCGCGCCCTGCCACCACAAGAGTTTCAGCGGCCCGCCACCGCCGCGCTTGGTCGGCCGGTAGGTCGACGGGCTTTGGGCCATCGCCACGCCGCCGACCGCGAGGATCTGGCTGGCCATCGGCGCGGTCAGGCCGAACGCGGCCAGGCGCTGAATGAAGGCGCGGCGGTCCATGCGGCCGTCCTTCACCTCGTCGATCATGCCCTTCAGTTCATTGTCCAGCATCGTGGTCCCCCGACCGGTTGTGGCGCGCCTTGGGCGGCGCCGGATTATTTGGCGGTAAGATGGCACACCAAATACCCCCGAGGTCAACGTCTCCCGGCTGACAATTCGGATGAAGCGGGACGGCGGCTGATTTTTGCTTGGGCAGAATCCGCGCTGCAACGCACACAGGTCGGGCACGGCGTCGCGTTGTCCGGGGAAAACGTGCCCCGGATTGCAAAAAATTTGTTCGTCAGGTCTGCCCTGCGAGAGCCGTCAGGCCACGGACATGTTTAGCGGCGGCGCAACGCTGTCCGGCAGCGGGCTGACATAAGGTGTCCGGGCCGTCCGTTTGGCGAGGTCGGCCTTTGCCGCCGCCAGCAGGTCGGGTTCCGTCAGCGCCTTGATGCCGAGGCCGGCCATGGCTTTGGCGGCCTGCACCATCGCCTTGTGGGCGGCGGGGCTCTTGCCCTGCGCCACGATCTGCCAGGTGTGGAACGGCGTTCCGATCGCGACCGTCGGCGCGTGGACCTGCACGGTCGGCACCACCCAGCTGACGTCGCCGACATCGGTCGAGCCGACCTGCGGGTTGCGCCTGGCATTCATCGGCACGATGAAATCGGCCAGCGGCCGCTCGGTCGGCTCCATGCCGATCGAATGGTAGACCGAGGCGATGTCCTTGTCGGTCAGCGTCGCGCGGATCTGCCGCGCAAACGCCTTGTCGGCGTCGTCGAAATGCGGCGGGCCGAGTTCTTCCATGATGCCGTGCAGCGCCGTTTCCAGCGGGGTGTTGGGCAGCAAATTGGAGACCGCGGAGATGATCTTCATTTCCACGCTGGTCTCGGTCATCAGCGCCGCGCCCTGCGCGATCTTGTGCACGCGATGCACCAGTTCGTTCATGCCGGGCAGGTCGCGGTCGCGGATCGAATAGCGCACGCGGGCATGGGCCTGCACCACGTTGGGCGCGATGCCGCCGGTGTCGAGCAGCGCGTAATGCACGCGCGCGTCGCTCGGCATGTGCTCGCGCATGTAGTTGACGCCGACATTCATCAGTTCGACCGCGTCGAGCGCGCTGCGGCCGAGATGCGGCGATGCGGCGGCATGCGAGGTGCGGCCGGTGAAGATGAAGTCCGCGCGCGTGTTGGCGAGCGCCGGCGAAACCGCGACTTCCCAGAAACTCGACGGATGCCAGGTGATGGCAATATCAGCGTCGTCGAACGCGCCGGAGCGCACCATGAAGGCTTTCGCCGCGCCGCCTTCCTCGGCCGGGCAGCCGTAATAGCGCACGCGCCCCGGCAGCTTGTTGGCGGCGAGCCAGTCCTTCACCGCGGTCGCGGCGAGCAGCGCGGCCGATCCCAGCAGATTATGGCCGCAGCCATGGCCGTGACCGCCGGCCTCGATCGGCCGCGGCTCGGCAACGCCGGCTTCCTGGCTCAGGCCCGGCAGCGCGTCATATTCGCCGAGGAAGGCGATGACCGGTCCGCCGTCGCCCCATTCGCCCATCAGCGCGGTCGGAATGTCCGCGACCTTTTCCGTGATACGGAAACCCTGATGGCGCAGCTCGGCCAGATGCTCGGCGGACGAGCGCGCCTCGGTGTAGCAGACCTCGGGCATCGCCCAGACCCGGTCGGCCAGCTCGACGAAGCGCGGCTTGATGGTGTCGATGCCGCGCCAGATGTCACTGCGATTATCCATCGTCCGGTTCCTGCTCTCACGGATACAAAGCGGAATTGTTACCAGCTTCGCTGGATAACGCCAGCCGCGGAAATTGGCTATTGCGTTCGCAACATCGTGAAGTGCAACCTGCTCTTGCTGCGTCACCAGCCCCTCATGGTGAGGAGCGCGAAGCGCGTCTCGAACCATGATGGCCCGTCTGTGGCCTCCATCCTTCGAGACGCTCTGCGAGCTTCTCTGGATGAGGATTTGAGATCCTTGTGACGCATCACCTGGCTGCACAAGAACATCATCTGGCTGCACAAGAAAAAGGGGAAGAGGTCGATGGGGGGAGTTCTGGAGGGCGTGCGCGTGCTCGATTTCGGGCGCTATATCGCGGGGCCCTATTGCGCGACGCTGCTGGCGGAGTTCGGCGCGGAAGTCATCCGCGTCGAGAAGCGCGACGGCAGCGAGGATCGCTTCGTGGCGCCGGTCGGCGCAGGCGGCGAGGGCGCGCTGTTCCTGCAGATCAACCGCAACAAGAAGTGCATCACGCTCAACCCGATGAAGCCGGAAGGCCAGGAGGTGATGCGCCGGCTGATCGAAACCGCCGATGTCGTCGTCGCCAATCTGCCGCCGCAGACCTTGCAGGCGATGAAGCTCGACTATGAATCGCTGAAGGCGATCAAGCCGGACATCATCCTGACGACGGCAACGGCCTTCGGCGGGCCGGGCCCGTGGTCGGACCGCGTCGGTTTCGACGGCGTCGGGCAGGTGATGTCGGGCGCGGTGTACATGACCGGCGCCGGCGATCCGCCGTACCGCGCCGCCGTCAACTGGGTGGATTTCGGCACCGCGCTGCATTGCGCCTTCGGCACGCTCGCTGCGCTGATGGAGCGGGCGAAATCCGGTCGCGGGCAGATTGTCGAAGGTGCGCTGCTGGCAACCGCGTTGTCCTTTACCAATGCCACGCTGATCGAGCAGGCTGTCATCGCGGCCGATCGCGTGCCGACCGGCAATCTCGGCCAGACGGCGGCGCCGGTCGATATCTATCGGACGACCGACGGCTGGGTGCTGTGCCAGGTCACCGGTCATCCGCTGTTCATCCGCTGGGCCAGGCTGATGGGCGAAGATCACTGGCTGGAAGATCCGCGCTTCGCCGACGATCTCAAGCGCGGCAACAACGGTCCAATCATCAGCGAGCGGATGGCGCGCTGGTGCGCGGAACGTACCTCGGAGGAAGCGCTCGATGCGCTCGGCAAGGCGATGATTCCGGCGGGTCCGGTATTGAGCCCGCAACAGGCGCTGGAGCATCCGCACATCAAGGCCGCCGGCTTCATGCAGGATGTCGACTACCCCGGTCTGCCAAAACCCGCACCGACGGTGCGCGCCGCTGTGCGCCTGTCGGAGACGCCGGGTGAAATCGTGACGCGCCCGCCGACGCTCGGCGAACACACCGACGAGGTGCTGGCCTCCGTCGGCTACAGCGCGGAAGAGATCGCAGCGCTGCGCGAGAAGCGGATTATCTAGGTCTTCCGTCATTCCGGGGCGTGCGCAGCACGAACTATGATGTGCAATTGCACATCTGAGAATCCATCGGGCGGCAAGCTCGCGGTGAAATGGATTCCGGGCTCTCGCTTCGCGAGCCCCGGAATGACGAGGAGTGAGTCTGTCTGGCCGCAAGCAAACAATGCGCGACAAATTAACCCGACGGGCAAATCACCAAAAGTCTGTCCATCCCGTCGCGCAAAAATATTCCGCTTAACCCGTCGGGCAAATCAGTGATTTAACTCCGGGCAACTCACCCGTTAC
>JAQSDT010000380.1 GCA_029946075.1 bacterium
ACCGAGAACACGGTGGAGCCGGTCGTGATCGCGATGTCGAGCGCGTTCAACGCGTTTCCGGCGGCCGCGCAGGTCGCAGGCCCGCCGCCGCGCAAGACCGTCGAATACGGCACCGGTGTCGTCGTCAGCGATGACGGCGCCATCGTCACCGATCGCCAGATCACCGACGGCTGCCTTGCGGTCGCGATCGCCGGTTTCGGCAATGCCGACCGCGTCGCCGAGGACAAGCAGCACGATCTCGCGCTGCTGCGCATCTATGGCGCGCGCGGGCTGAAGGCGCTCAATCTCGCCGGCGCATCGAAGACGGCGCTCGACGTGACCGGCATCGCCGATCCGCAAAGCCAGGGCGGCGGCGCGGCCGTGAGCAGCGTCAAGGCTTCCGTGGTCCAGCTCGACGGCGGCACCGACGTTGCGCTGTCGCCGGCGCCGGCGCCCGGCTTCTCCGGCGCCGCAGCCCTCGATGCCGACGGCAAGTTCGCCGGCATCGCCGTGTCGAAACCGGTTCTGGTGGCAGGACCTGCCAACGCGGCGCCCGCGGCGCAGGCCGTGCTGGTTACGTCGGAAACCGTGCGCGGTTTCCTGAAGACCAACAACGTCATCGCGTCAGGCGGATCGACGGACGCCAGGGCTTCGGTCGTTCGCGTGATCTGCGTGCGGAAATAGCGCTTACGCCAGCCCGAACCTCACCCCGGCCCGCGCGAGACCGCCGGCCATGCCGATCGGCGTACCGTCGGCGCGCCAGCACGCCACGCCCGACATCGTGCCGTCCTCGTGAAACTGGATGCCGTTCATGCCCCCGGCAACCGTCGGCACCGCCTGTACCTTGTGGCCCATCGACGTGAGCTTTGCGCGCACGTTGTCGGGCACCGCCTGCTCAACCTCGAGCGCATTGCCCTCGGTCCAGATCCGCGGCGCTTCGACCGCTTCCTGCAAGCTCATGTCGTGATCGATCAAATTGATCAGCGCCTGCATCGCGCTCGGGAAGATGCGCTTGCCGCCAGGCAGCCCCAGCGCATAAACGATTTTGCCCTCGCGCAGCGCCATCATCGGCGACATCGAAGTGGTGACGCGCTTGCCCGGCATCAGCGATAGCGCGTGGCCCGGACGGGGATCGTAGAGATTCATGTAATTGTTCGGCACCGTGCCGAGGCCGGGGATCAGAATCTTCGCGCCGAACAGATTGTTGATGGTCTGCGTGGTCGCCACCACGTTGCCGAACGCATCCGCCGCCGTCATGTGCGTGGTGTGCGCGCCTTCGAGCTGCGCGATGCCGGCGCCCCAGGCCTGCGCGCGTTGCGGATCGATCGCACGGCGGCGCTCGTCGGCATACGCCTTCGAGGTCAGGCGCTCCACCGGCACGTTGATGAAATCGGGATCGCCGCTGGCGGCGGCGCGATCGGCAAACGCGATCTTCAGCACTTCGGCGAGATAGTGAATCGTCTCGGCCGAGCCGAAGCCGAGCCTGGCGATATCGTAGCCTTCGAGAATGTTGAGCATCTGCGCGATGTGCACGCCGGAGGCCGCCGGCGGCGGCGGCCCCAGAATTTCCCAGCCGCGATAGTCGGCACGGATCGGCTGGCGTTCGACGGTCTTGTAGCCGGTCAGATCCGCACGGGCGATGAAGCCGCCGTTCTTCTTCATGTAGTCGACGAGGATATCGCCGAGCGGCCCCTGATACAGCGCGGCCTCGCCATGCTCTGCGATATAGCTCAGCGTCTCCGCATATTCCGATTGCACCACGCGCTCGCCGGCCTTCAGCGCCGTGCCGCCAGGCAAATAGATCGCCGAGATCGGCTTGTCCTTGCGCATCTCCGCCGCGCTGTCGGTGATGCATTCGTGCAGGTACGGCGTCGCCGCATAGCCGCGCGCGGCATGCTTGATCGCGGGCTGCATCACGTCGGCAAGGCTCATGGTGCCGAAGCGCCTGAGCGTTTCGCACCAGGCTTTCAGCGAACCCGGTACCGCGACGGCTTTCGGGCCGTTGAGATTTTCATCGCCGACGCTGTCGAACAGGTCATGCGCCGACCCTGGCTTCGACGTGTAGGTGTCGGGCTTCACCGCGAGCGGTACCGTGCTCTGGCCGTCGATGAAGCGATGGCTGCCATCGGCGAGGCGGATATGCGCCATGCCGCCGCCGATGATGCCGACCATCATCGGCTCGACCACCGTCAGCGTGAACAGCGTCGCGATCACGGCATCGATGGCGTTGCCGCCGGCCGCCAGCATTTCCGCGCCCGCGCTCGACGCCAGCGGGTGATTGCTGACGACCATGCCGCGGCTGGAAGTGGCCGGCTGCTTCTGACATCTGAATGAAGTGGCTGCGCGATCCCGCCAGTGACCCGTCATGCTGTTTCTCGCTTCTTGTTGTCGCCTGTGATTCCATCCCGGCCCCGGCGGAATACGGCATAATTACGCCCGTATTCATCCGGAATGGCCAGAATTTCACAATCCGTCATCATTGCAAGGTGACTGATTCGGACAACCGCGATCCCTGAAGACTTTTGGATCGGGCAGGGCACGTCTGAGCGAGCGAAAGCTCGGCACCGCAGAATGCGGTGCAACTCTTGTGGCGTATCCCATACCCCTGAAAAGCTATCCAAAGGACCACCCATGCAGACGATCGTACTGGCCACCCAAAAGGGCGGCTCCGGCAAAAGCACGCTTGCCATCGGCCTCGCGCTTGCAGCCATTCAGGCTGGACACACCGTCCGCCTGATCGAAACCGACTCGCAAGGCACCCTCTCCAACTGGCAAAGCCGGCGCCCCTATGCCGAGCCGATCGTCGAGCCCGTCTACGCGGCCGGCGACGTCGAGCAGCGCCTGCAGTCGCTCGACCGCGACGGCGTGACGCTGACGATCATCGACACCGCGGGTGGTGTCAGCGCCGCGACGACGTCGGCGATCCGCTATGCCGATCTCTGCCTGATCCCGGCCCGCCCGAGCATCGCCGACATCGAAGCGACCGCTTCGACGCTCAGCGTCGCCCGCGCCTGGAACACGCCGTTCGCCTATATCCTCAACCAGACGCCGATCCGCGGCCAGCGCCTCGCCTATGCGGCCAATGCGCTCGGCGACGACATGGAAGGCATCGTCGCGATGCCGTTCATCGTGATGCGCAACGACCACCAGGACGCGCTGAGCGCGGGTCTTGCGGTCAATGAATACGCGCCCGGCGGCAAATCGGCCGAAGAAATCAACGCGTTGTGGCAGTGGGTCGATGCGCGGCTCGGCAATGCGCCCGCACTTTCGGCCACCGACGAGCCGTTCATCGTGGAATTCGTGGAATCGCCCGCGGTTCTCCCCGACATGGCCGCGCTAGATCCCGAAAACGACAGCGCCGTGTTCCTCCGGGAGCCGGCTCGGAACTGATACCCCGCCCCTTGCGATGAGATCGCAGGGAGCGATGCGACGAGGCAATCCCGCCGCCAGCCCCGCGGGATTGCTTCGCTTCGCTATTTTTTCCGGCTCAGCCAGGTCCGGCGAGTGACGCGCCATTTCTCCGACCGCGTCTGGCCGTTGTGGTGCGCCAGCTCGATCTCGCCGACAAATTCCGCACCGGTCTTCTGTTTGACCCGGCGTGAGGCCACGTTCGTCGCGGCGTTGCAGACGTGATAGCTCTCAATACCGAGCGTCCCGAACGCAAAATCGTTCACCGCCGTGATCGCTTCGGTCATCAATCCCTGATTCCACCAGGGCTCGGCGAGCCAGAAGCCGCGGTTGCCGTTGGGATCGTCATCGGCAAAAGGACGGAAATAGATGTTGCCGATGGCCTCGCCATCGCCTGCGCGGAGCGCCAGCACCCATTGAAAAATCTTCTCGCCGGCAGCGATCCTGGCGAGCTGCAGCCGGACGAAGGTTTCCGCGCCGTCATCCGGATACGGCCACGGAACGACCAGGGCCAGGTGCTGGATGATGTTCCAGTTGTTGAAGTGACGCTGGATATCAGGCGCGTCTGACAGCGCCAGCGGCCGCAGGATCAGCCGCGGCGTCTCAAGCGTCGGCAT
>JAQSDT010000381.1 GCA_029946075.1 bacterium
GCATAACGAAAACGCGGGCCTCGGGCCCGCGTTTTTGTTTGGGGCAGTTTTTTGTTTCAAGGCATCTGGGCTGGAACAACCATTGCCGCTATTTTGACCGATGCATTTTTTGGCCCGGCGGGCTACCTATGCCGCATTGAACGCGGATATTTCGTCGAAATGGCCATTACGTTGCGCAACGCCCTTCCTCTCGCTTCGCGGTTTGCCACCGCAAAAGCGGCGTTGCTCGCGATCGCCTTCGCCGCGCCGCTTGGCGGCTGCTCGTTCGATCTGGGGTCATGGGGATCGGACAAGGAAAAGCCGCAGCCACGCGCCGAGCAGAAGCCGACCGACAATATCAGCGCACGCAGCGTCAGCGATGCCCAGGGCTACACCACGCGCGGCCAGGCGTTCGCCAAATCCGGCAAGACCGAAGAGGCGCTGGCGGAGTTCGACCGCGCGCTGGCGCTGGATCCCTACAACGTGCCGGCGCTGTACGGACGCGGACTGATCTACCAGGGCGAGAAGCAGCACGAGCAGGCCATCGCGGATTTCACCGCCGCCAACGGCCTGACGCCGCAGAAGGCCGAGCCCCTGCTGGCGCGTGCAACCAGCTACCTCGCGATGGACAAGACCAGGGAAGCCGCCTTCGACCTCGACGAGGCCGTGCAGGCCGATGCGAACAACGCACAGGCGTGGGCCACGCGCGGCACGGTTTATGAGCGGCTTGGCGACAAGGCCAAAGCATCTGCTTCCTACAGCCGCGCGCTGGCGCTGCGGCCCAAGGACGAGGCCTCACGCAGCGGCCTCGCACGCACCGGCGGTTAGTGCATTTTCGAGCGAAGTGAATACCGGTTCGCGTCAAGAAGACGCGTCAAGCAAGAATCCCGACTCCGACGCCAGCGACCGTTCCGGATTACTTCGGCAGCACCGAGTGGAACAGCGACTTCGCCGTCGACAACGCATCTTCGGCAACGGCCGTGGCGCGTTCACGCACCGAGGGCTCGGCGATTTCGGCCCGCAGATCGAGCGGACGCGACAGCGGGATTTCGGCCGGCGGGGTCGGCCGGCTCGGGTCGCGAACCTCGGCAAAGGGCGGCCGCATCGGCGAAACGTGACCCGAAGTCTGGCCGAAAGGCTCACCGGCGGGCGCGCCCGAAACCATGATCGGCGGCGGCAGCGGGCGAAGCGCGGGGGCATTCACAATGACGGGCGCATTCGCGACGCGGGGGGTCTCGGGAACACGCACGGCTTCCGGCGCACGCGGCGCGCCCTCGCCGTTGACGCGCAGGCGCTCGATCGCAGCGCGCGCCAGATCGTTGGCGTCGCGGCGTTCTTCGGTTGTCGTTGCCGTCTCGACCGGCGCGGGCGCGGAAACCGGCGCCGTCACGATCGGAACCGTTGCCGTTGCGACGGGCTGCACAGGCGACGGCAGCACGACGCGGATCTTTTCCTTCTCGCGCGGAACCGCCGCATGGCGGCGCTGATCGGCGGGGATGCTCGCGGTTTCGGCAGGGGCGTCGGCAGGCTTGGCATCCGGCTTAACGTCGGCCTTGTTGTCAGCCTTGGCCTCAGCCTGCGGCTTCTCGACCATGGCGGGCCGTTCGGCGGCGGTCTTTTCCATCATCCCCTTTTCGGAGATGCCCTTGGCCTTGACGCCCGCAGCCGGAATGTTGCTCGCATCGTCGGCGGATTTGGCCGCGACCTTGGGATTGGCCGTCGAGGCCGCGGCGGCAGGCGGCGCATCCGCGCCGGGCTTGGTGATGATGTAGTGATTGACTATGTAGGCCCCGATGACCGTCGCAGCCACCGATGGGAAGATATCCACCGCAAATTTCTTCAGATAACCCAGCATTCCTGCCACTCCCGCGCGGCGTTCTAGATGCTGGAACTTTGAGGCGCATTCAGGGATCAACTGCGACGGATCGATGGCAATTGGGGGTTCCTGCGCAACGTTTCGTGGCTGGCGAAGCAACGGCGCGGAAAGTCCCGGACTTCGTTTCCGGGACGTTAACGCCGGCCCCGACGGGCTCACGCCCGACCTGCCCCCAAGGTTGCCCCAAGGGCGCGTCCGGTCAGGGCTTCAGCTCGACTTCCAGGAAGACGATCTCGCTCTGGGTCTCGTTGAGCACGTCGTGTTCGACGCCCGCCTTGCGGAAATAGGATTTTCCGGTCGCAAGCTGCGCCTTGGAGCGCTCGCCATTGGGGGCCACGATCGTCATCTCGCCCGAGGTCAGCGGCACGATCACATAGTCCATCCCGTGGGTGTGATGGCCGGTGGCGCTGCCCGGCGCCAGCCGCCATTCGGTGACGCGGACTTCGGCAGTATCGACCTGAACATCGGATTTGGCGCTGAGCATCTTGTCGTTCTCCGTTCGCATCGCAGACTGGGCGTCATGCATGGCTATGGTCTTTGCATATCCCGTTCCACCTCACCTGAGAACCGGGGCGACCGGCAGCAAGGTCAGCAGCACGAACATCGGAATCAGGATGATGGATGCCCAGAACATATAGCCGAAAAAGCTCGGCATCCGGATGCCACGCTCGGTCGCAATCGCCGCCACCATGAAGTTCGGCGCGTTCCCGATATAGGTCAGCGCGCCCATATAGACCGCGCCCATCGAGATCGCGGCCAGCGTCCCCGCATACTCGCCCATCAGCGTCGGCGCATTGCCGCCCGCGAGCTTGAAGAACAGCAGGTAGGTCGGCGCATTGTCGAGGAATGCCGACATCAGGCCGGTGTACCAGAAATAGGCCACCTCATGCGGCGTGCCGTCCGGCTCCGTCACCGCCGAGAGGAGGCCCGCGAAAATTCCCCTCTTCCCGGCGTCGAGCGCCGCGAGCACGGGGATGATGGTGGTGAAGATCGCCGCAAACAGTTTGGCGACTTCCCTGATCGGCTCCCAGGTGAAGCCGTTGGCCGCGCGGTGCTCGTCCGGCGTCAGCCACAGCGACAGCAAGGCGATCAGAAGCAGGCCGGCGTCGCGGACCAGGTTCTGCAGTTCGAGCCGGGTGCCGAGAATGTCGAACGCGATCCCCGGCCGCCAGTTCGCCGAGATCAGAATGGCCGCGATGATGGCGGCAAGCAGCGGCAGGTTGACGAGGCCGCGAAAGTGGATGGGCAGGCCCTGCCCGGCCCCGGTCTCCGGCTCGGCGCGGTAGCGCCAGACATCGAACGCACAGAACATCGCCAGCAACAGCCCGCTGACGAGCGCGGTCTGCGGCAGCAGGTGCCGTGTGGTCCAGAAGAAATCGACGCCATTGAGAAAACCGACGAACAACGGCGGATCGCCGAGCGGGCTCAGGGCGCCGCCGACATTGGCGACGAGAATGATGAAGAAGATCATCACATGGGTATTATGCGGCCGCGCGATGTTGGCGCCGATCAGCGGCCGGATCAGGATCATCGCAGCGCCGGTGGTGCCGACGATGCTGGCCATCATGGCCCCGAGCGCGAGGATCGCCGTGTTGTTCCACGGCGTGCCCCTGATGTGGCCGCCGACCAGAATCCCGCCCGCTACCGTGTAGAGCGCGAACAGCAGCACGATGAAGCTGAAATATTCGGCCAGCATGGCGTGAACGAGAGCGGCCGACATCAGCCCGATGCCGCCGAACCAGGCCAGCGACGCCAGCGTCAGCACCGACCAGGCCGCCGCGATCTTTCCGTAATGCGTGTGCCAGATTTTCGGCAGCAGCAACGGACATAATGCAATCGACAGCAGCAGGCCGGCAAACGGCAGCGCGTAGGGCCACGTCAGCGCCGCGCCGTCGAGGCCGGCCGCCTGCGCCTCGCCGGGAACGACCAACTGGGCGGACGCCGCGAGCGCCCCGCAACGCGCTTTCCACAGGTTCACGGCACGAACACCAAGAACAGGAAGACCGCGAACACCACCATGTGCACCAGCCCGAACAGGATGTTGGTCCGGCCGGTGCCGAAGGTGAGCATGCTGATGACGAAGGTCAGCACCAGCAGCACCATCTCCTGCGCGTTGAGGCCGAGGATCAACTGCTTGTCGAGCG
>JAQSDT010000382.1 GCA_029946075.1 bacterium
TCGAGGTGCACAAGCTCCTGACCTCGTCGGTGATGCCGCTCGGCATCCTGACCGTGATCGTGCTGGCCGTGATCCTGTTCGGGATCACCACCGCGACGGAATCCGCGGCGGTCGGCGCTGCCGGCGCGTTCATCCTGGCGTTCCATGCCCGCACGCTGGACTGGAAACGCACCAAGGAAGCCGTGTTCCTGACCGCGAAGACGACGGCCATGGTGTGCTGGCTGTTCGTCGGCTCGGCCCTGTTTTCGGCGGTGTTTGCCATTCTCGGCGGACAGGCGCTGCTGGAAAGCTGGGTGCTGTCGCTCAACATGTCGCCGGTTCAGTTCATGATCCTGTCGCAGGCGATCATCTTCGTGCTGGGCTGGCCGCTGGAATGGACCGAGATCATCATCATCTTCGTGCCGATCTTCCTGCCGATGCTCAAACATTTCGGCATCGACCCGATCTTGTGGGGCGTACTGGTGTTCGTGAACCTGCAGGCGGCGTTCCTGTCGCCGCCGGTGGCGATGTCGGCGTTCTATCTGAAGGGCGTCGCGCCGAAGCACGTCACGCTCAACCAGATCTTCGCGGGCATGATGCCCTATATGCTGATCGTCATCCTGTGCATGGTGATCATGTACATCTGGCCGGGCATGACGCTGTGGCTGCCGAACTATCTGTACGGCAACTGACGCCATCGCGTTTTTGAGCGACGCGGATACGGGGTCGCGTAAAGAAGACGCGGTAAAAGACGGCGAGATTACTGCCCGTGGCTGGCCAGCATCGCCTGGCAGGCCTTGCTGATCTTGGCGCGGTTCGTCTTCAGGCAGGCCAGCACGATCTGATCGCCGTCCTGCATCTGCGCCCGGCAAAAGCGCGAGACGTCGCGCGCGCAGGCGTCATGGCCCTGCTGGGCGGAGGCGGCCGAAGCCATCACAATCAGGGGCAACACGATCAGAGGAATGGCGAGAAACAGCTTGGTCATTGGCTGAGCCTTCAAAACAATTTTTGCGCGACCAGCGCGTTCTAGAGTGCCCAAATCCTCGTCGCAACGCCTTTTGGCCGCGGGGGCCTCCCGAACACCTTCCTGTGAACGCCGCCAAAACGGAAAAACGCCTGCGTCGCATCGACGCAAGCGTTTTCCGAGCCGATATGAACCGCGTGGATTACTGGGCGGCGAGCTTGCCGGTCTTCTGGGCGGCCATGTCGCGATCCATCACGGACCGGCAGCCGGTGGAGAGGTCGGCGCGGTGCTTGATCATGCAGGCGGTGATCTTCGGAATGTTCGGGATTTCGGAGCTGCACAGGCGGAACGCGTCACCGGTGCACTGCGACTGCGCTTCGGCGCTGAAAGCAAAGCTCGACGTGGAGGAAATCGCCGAGAACGAGGCGACGACGGCCAGCGCGAAACCGGCCTTGCGGAGGGTGTTGGCGAAAGTTGCGGTCATTGTCGGCTCCTGTTGGCCCGGCTCGGCGGGCCCGTTGTTGATGGTCCGAACATGCACCCAAACCATCGGGTTGAATGTGACTGACATCACGCAGCTAAAATGGCCTCCTTCAAGACCCTCATCCGGCTCGCCGGATTTTTGATTTGACGCGTTTTTCTTGACGCGAACCGGTTTCCACTTCGCTGGAAAAACGCTCTGGCCGCCCCTCGTTCGCAAGCCGTTAAGACCTTGTTGGCATTAATGGCGCGTTGCCTGTGTTTCCGTGTTGAGTATTGGAAAGAGTAGCGATGCGTAATGCGTTGGGCCTGATGGCTGCCAGTGTTGTCGCGGCGGTTGTGATCGCCGGAGTTTGGTTCTGGACCTCTTCTTCGCCGCGCGCTGACGTGGGCCCCCTTCAAACCGTTGCCGCCCGCAAGGCCGACCCGGCACCGGCCGCCGCCAAGGCGAAGGACGATGTCGAAGTCACGGCGTCGCTCTCCAAGCCCGCGCCCGCGCCGGTGCCCGCGCCCCAGCCCGTGAAATCCACCTGTGCCAACCCCGACGCACTCGGCGTCAGCCGCGTCGTGGTCATCGACACTACGGGCGGTCCGGGCTTCGGTTTCCTGCAGTACAAACAATTCGATTTCCTGACCGACAAGGAAGTCGTGCTGACCTTCGACGACGGTCCGTGGCCGACCACGCCCGCCGTGCTGAAGGCGCTGTCGGACGAATGCACCAAGGGTCTGTTCTTCCCGGTCGGCAAGCACACGACCTACCATCCGGAAATTCTCAAGCAGGTCTTCACCGCCGGTCACACCGTCGGTTCGCACACCTGGTCGCACGCGCATCTCGACAGCAAGAAGCTGACCGAAGCGCAGATGAAGGAAGAGATCGAGAAGGGTTTTAGCGCCGTGAAGATGGCGATCGGGACCGCGCCCGCGCCGTTCTTCCGCTTCCCCGGACTTGGCCACACGCAGGTGGCGCTGGGCTATCTCGCCTCGCGTAACATCTCGATGTTCTCGGTGGACGTCGATTCCAACGACTTCAAATCGTCGGGCCCCGACCAGGTGATCAACAACGTCATGACCAAGCTCGACAAGCAGGGCAAGGGCGTGATCCTGATGCACGATCTGCAGAAGCACACGGCGGTCGCGCTGCCGACGCTGCTGCGCCGCCTGAAAGCCGGCGGTTACAAGGTCGTGCACATGCGCGCCAAGGAGCAGCTGGAAACGCTGGCTGAATACGACGCGATGCTGGTCAAGGACCAGAAGGTGCCGGCCGTCGCCAGCCGCCCGATCAGCAGCGTGGTGCAGACGGTTTCGCAGTAAGGATTTGCGGCGTGCCCGTACCGGCTCGCGCAGCACACAACGAAACGCGCCCCGGATTAGAATCCGAGGCGCGTTTTGCTTTGAAGCGATTACCAGTAGATGCCGTGGCGATTGAGTTCGCGAACGATGCGCGCTTCGGTCCAGTAGCGCGTGCGGCCCGGCTTCTCGCGCGATGCGGCTTTGCGCGGCGCAGGCTTTGCTGAATCGGCGGCGGACTGTTCGGTCTTCCGCGTCTCGATCCGGCCCTGTAACTTTGGCTCAGCCTTGGGTTCAACCTTGGGCTCAACGAGCGCCGGCCGCTCCTGATATTTCGGTGCTTCGGCCTGCGGCGCTTCCACCACTTCGGCAGTCTGCTGTACCCTGGCGGGCGCAGCCGCCGGATCGCTTCCAGCCAGCGAAAGGCTGCGATCGGCGGCCTGCCCGGAGGCGGACGCCAGAACGAACCCTGCGATCAGAATGAATTTGCGCATGTGAATCTCCCCTTGTGATGCGGAGAGATTAGGTTGGGCGCGGAGATTTTTAAGTGAGGTAGATCACGCACAACAGCTGGTGAAGGACGCGCGATGCTGATCTGAGTTTGGAAAAACCCGGTGCCGCAAACAGGACTCGAACCTGTGACCCCGTCATTACGAATGACGTGCTCTACCAACTGAGCTATTGCGGCGAACCGAACGCTGGCGGCCGGGAGGGCCCGGCGACGCCCGCACCTGATATCGGGGAGAGCCCCGATTGGCAAGAAAAACGCGGACCCACAAAGCGTTTTCGAGCGAAGTGGGCACCGGTTCGCGTCACGAAAACGCGTCAAACAAGAGGCTTCCCGCTAGTTTCCGCCCCAGCGCGATAAAAATCCGCGCCAGCCGCCGGCCTGCGCCACGGGCGGGCTGATTTGTTCCGAGAATTCGTCGCGGACGTCCTCGTCGACCCCGGGATCGTCGGGGGCCCGGATGATGGGAATCACGGCCGGAATAGGGGCCGGAACCGCTTTTGGAATATCCTGCCGGGAGCGGAACAGCGGCGCGGGGGCGGCGGGGGCCGGTTCGGGCGACGGCGGTGCAGGCACCGGCACCACGGCGGGTTCAGCCTCGGCGGCAGCCGGCGGGGCGTTATCCTGGGCGGCGAGCGGAGCCTCGGACGCGGGCTCGGCTGGCGCTTCAACCACGCTCGCGGGCTTGCTCTCTGTTTTGGGCGGGTCGAGCACGACCGCGCGGCGCGGGGTCGCCAGCATGGCTTCCTCGAACGCGGAGGATTCGATCGAATCGCC
>JAQSDT010000383.1 GCA_029946075.1 bacterium
ATGCTTGCTGCGCCGCTTTTGGATTGTTTGGCGGCGTGGTTGCGCGACCATTGCGGCCGCACCAATCTGATGGCCGCGTTGTTGCACTGCACAATCAAAATATTTATTGCGCAGCGCCTTCGCCGATCAGTGCGAACGGCGCCCAGAACGCCGGATAGGCGTTGCGTGGCGAGGACGCGTCGTTGAGATAGGCCAGCATGGCCTGACGCAGCGCTTCGGCGCGACCGAGTTTCGGATCGGCCTTCAACCTGTCGAAGGTCGAGATCGACAGCCGCGTCGCCGCTTCCGAACTCACCGCCCAGTGCGACACCAACAACGCGCGGGCGCCTGCGTAGAAGAACGAGCGCGCCAGACCCGACAGCGCTTCGGCGCCGGGCTTGTCGCCGGCGATCGTGTTGCAGGCCGACAGCACCACCCAATCGGCGTTGAGCTTGAGCTGCGCGACCTCGCTCGATGTCAGCAGGCCATCGTCGAACTCGGTCGGCTGCCTTGGAATGCTCAGCACCAGCGATGGTTCGCCAAGTCCCTTGACGTCGCCGGCGACGAGGCCGTGGGTGGCGAAATAGACGATGCCGTAATCGGAAAGCCGGGTACGCTTTAGCGTGGTCTCGCTGGCATCCTCGCCGAGATGAATATCGGACGCGGCAACGCCGAGGCCTTTGGCGATCGCATTGATTTCGTCAGCCGTGTCGGGCAATTGCGCGAGGTTGTTCAGCGCGGCGCCGACGTCGCGATGTGCGGGACCGAATTTCTTCTCGAGGCTCTCCACCAGACCCTGCGCCAGGCTGACGGCTTCCGCATATTTTCCGGCCCGGCTGAGCTCATTGATCTTCGCGCTCATCGCCGCAGCATTTTGTGCCAGCGACGGCGCTGGCAGGCTGGTGCCGGACAACAGGGCCAGACACAACGAAAGGACCAGTCGATCAGGAGGTTTCATGGTCGGGATTTCCTGGCCGGACTTGCAATGACCTTGTTGCGCGCAGGCATAGGTCGCGGAAACGTCCGCCTCCGTTCAAATCCGCAACCGGGCGTCAGGCTTTGGCCCGCGCCTCGCCCGCCAGCCGCACCAGCATTTTGCGCAATTCCATCCCGCTGGTGACCCGTTCGGGGAAATCGAGCCGCAAGGTCGCGCTGCCGGCCTGCATGTCCATCCCGTCGGGGTCACAGCCGGTGCAGGACCAGTCGGCCGCCTCCGCGCCCAGAAGTTTCGTTGCATAGAGGCTCATCGCGTCGCGGTGATCCTCGTTCATGTGTTCGACGGCGCCCGGTTCGGCCTCGATCAGCCCGGCGGCATCACCGATTTCGGTCATGAACTGCGCGGGCTTGAGGTCGATGATGCGGCCGAAACCCGCGACCAGATGCAGGCCCGAGGGGACGATGCGGAAGAACGAGAAATCCTTGAACTCGACAAAGGCCTCTGCGGAAGGATGGACGCCAAGATAACGCCGACGCAAAATATCCGCCGTCTCGCCGCTGGCCTCCTCGGCCCGGCCCGACAGCATGATCCTCGCGCCCTCCAGAGGATCGCCGGCGGCGCGCTCGTCCAGCATCAGCGACACCCGGTTGTCGGCCAGGATGTTCTTCGTGTGCAGCGCCAGCCGCGAAATCAGCAGCACCGGCGAGGCGTCGGCGTGGCTGGCGACATTGACCAGCGAGCAATAGGGATCGCCGGAGCCCGCCATCAGTGTGGCGAGCGCACCTTGCCGGCTGCGTCGAAGCAATGAGCGGGCGAGCCTGGAAGGGTCGAAATTGGCAGTCGGTTGCATGGGTTCCTGCAAGGGGTCCTGGGCGGTCATGTTATTGCAAAATTGGCCTTTTCCGGGCCGAAGAGGGTGCTATATGGGGGCAGGGCAAATCCGCGGAGGTGTTTTTGCGGAACTCGGTCACACTTCAGCCCAGCTTGCATTGCTCGTTGACCGCACAGGAAGCCCAATTCTACGGCGGATGGCTGGATTGCCCGCCGTTTAAGCCACTCTCTTTTCGAAAGCAGGCTCATGCCCACAATCGCCCTGGTCGACGACGACCGCAACATTCTCACTTCCGTCTCGATCGCGCTTGAAGCCGAAGGCTATCGCATCATGACCTACACGGATGGCGCGTCGGCCCTCGACGGCTTCCGTACCTCCCCGCCGGATCTGGCCATCCTCGACATCAAGATGCCGCGCATGGACGGCATGGAGACGCTGCGGCGGTTGCGGCAGAAATCCGACCTGCCGGTGATTTTCCTGACCTCCAAGGACGAAGAGATCGACGAGTTGTTCGGCCTCAAGATGGGCGCCGACGATTTCATCCGCAAGCCGTTTTCGCAGCGCCTGCTGGTCGAGCGCGTCAAGGCCGTGCTGCGCCGGGGCCAGCCGAAGGACCCGACCGCCGCGCCGAAGGAGCCGGATGCGCGCGCGCTGGATCGCGGCCTGCTGCGGATGGATCCCGAGCGTCACACCTGCACCTGGAAGAACGAGCCGGTGACGCTGACCGTGACGGAATTTCTGATCCTGCAGGCGCTGGCGACGCGCCCGGGCGTGGTGAAGAGCCGCAACGCGCTGATGGACGCGGCCTATGACGACCAGGTCTATGTCGACGACCGCACCATCGACAGCCACATCAAGCGGCTGCGCAAGAAGTTCAAGGTGGTCGACGACGATTTCGAAATGATCGAGACGCTGTACGGCGTCGGCTATCGCTTCAAGGAAGCCTGATCCGAGCCTGCCGGGTTTGCCGGCCTGACGCTTCGAGAGGGTTCAGGTAAAATACCCAACAGCGGCGCGCGTCGCGGGACGCCGCCGAGACAACCGGCAGTTTCAGCCCTTGCTAGATCGAACGCAGCCCGATCCAGGCCTGAACGACGAGGGTGCTTCGGAACCCCTCGATCGGGATCGCGCGGCCGATGGCCCGAAGGGCTGGCGGCGGCCGCTCGGCTGGCTCAGGCGGGCCGGGCAATTCTTCTTCGCCCTCTCCTTCTCCAGCCTCACCCGCCGCATCGTCTCGCTGAATCTCGCGGGCCTCGTCGCGCTGGTCGCGAGCATCCTTTATCTGTCGCAATTCCGCGCCGGCCTGATCGAGGCGCGGACAACGAGCCTGCTCGTCTATGCCGAGATCATCTCGGAAGCGATCGCGACCTCGGCGACGATCGAAGGCAACGCCATCACCGTCGATCCGGACCGGCTGCTCGATCTGAAGCCGGGCGAAAGCTACGGCGTGCCTGACGAATCCTCGGATTTCCCGATCAATCCGGAGCGCGTCGCGCCGGTGCTGCGGCGCCTGATCGCGCCGACCAAGACGCGCGCCCGCATCTTCGACGCAGATGGCGGGCTCATCCTCGACAGCCGCAATCTGTTTGCCCGCGGCGACGTGCTGCGCGCCGAACTGCCGCCGCTGTCGGCCGACAGGCCCAACTTCATCGAGCGTACGATCGGCTCGATGCGGACCTGGCTCAATCGCGGGGATCTGCCGATCTATCGCGAACTCGGGCCTGAAGGCGGCAAGGGCTACCGCGAAGTCGCGCAATCGCTCAACGGCCAGCAAAGCTCGAGCGTTCGTGTCACCGAACGCGGCGCCGTGGTGTTGTCGGTCGCGGTGCCGGTACAGCGTTTCCGCGCGGTTCGCGGCGCGCTGATGCTGACGACGCAGGGCGACGACATCGATCAGATGGTGACCGCCGAAAGACTCGCGATCCTCAAGGTCGGCGGCGTCGCCTCCGCCGTCATGATCATGCTGTCGCTATTGCTGGCGAGCACGATCGCCGGTCCTGTGCGACGGCTCGCCGACGGCGCCGAGCGCGTCCGCCGCCGCATCCAGACCCGCGTCGAGATTCCCGACTTCACCCGCCGCCGCGACGAGATCGGGCATCTGTCCGGCGCGCTGCGCGACATGACCAATGCGCTCTACAGCCGCATCGAGGCGATCGAGATGTTCGCCGCCGACGTCGCCCACGAATTGAAGAACCCGCTGACCTCGCTGCGCAGTGCCGTGGAGACGCTGCCGATCGCCAAGAAC
>JAQSDT010000384.1 GCA_029946075.1 bacterium
TGTTCGAAGCCATCGCGCGCGGCGAGATCAAGGCGCTGTGGGTGATGGGCACCAATCCCGCCGTCTCGCTGCCGAACGCCGATGGCGTACGCGACGCGCTCAAGAAGCTCGAACTCTTCGTCGTCTCCGAAAACGTCGTTTCCAACGACACGGTAGATGCCGGTGCGCATGTGCTGTTCCCGGCGCAGGCCTGGGGCGAGAAATCCGGCACCGTCACCAATTCCGAACGCCGCATCTCGCGCCAGCGCGCCTTCCTCGGCTCGCCCGGCGAAGCGCGGCCGGACTGGTGGATCATGGGCGAAATCGCCCGCCGTCTCGGTTTCGGTGCGGGGTTCAGCTATACGTCGGCGGCAGACATTTTCCGCGAGCACGCCGCGCTGTCGGCGTTCGAGAACAACGGCGCCCGCGATTTCGACATCGGCGCGCTGACGTCGCTGTCGGATGAGGCTTTCGATGGGCTGGCGCCGGTGCATTGGCCGGCGCGGCAGGGCGCCGAGCCGCAGGCGCGGTTCTTTGCCGAAGGCGGCTTCTTCGCCAACGACTTCAAGGCGCGCTTCGTTGCGCCGGAAATCCCCGCGTTGCGCACCGAGACCACGCTGGCGCGGCCGCTGCGGCTCAACACCGGCCGCATCCGGGATCAGTGGCACACGATGACCCGTACGGGCGAGAGCCCGCGGCTCGGCCAGCATCTGCCGGAGCCGTTCGTCGAGGTGCACCCCGATGATGCCGGGCGGTACGGCGTTGCCGATGGCGACTTCGCGCGGGTCACCACCGATTACGGGCAGTGCACGCTGCGCGTCGTCGTCAGCGACCGCCAGCAGCGCGGCATGCTGTTCGCACCGATCCACTGGAGCGAGGCCAACGCGTCGGCGGCCCGGGTTGGCTCGCTGGTCGCGCCGGTGACCGATCCGTTCTCCGGCCAGCCCGAGAACAAGGCAACGCCGGTATCTATCGCCCCGTACGATTATGTATTCCGCGGTTTTGCCCTGTCGCGCAAACCACTGGCGCTGCCGGCTCACGCCTGGAGCGTGCACGTCGCCGTCAGTGGCGGCCACGGTTATCTGTTCGCCGACAATGCCGACCTCCGGGGGTGGCAGTCCTGGCTGACATCCGTCACCGCGGACGATCTCGCCGAGTACAAGGATTTCGGCGGCGGCGTCTATCGCGCGGCGGCGTTCGACGGCGACCGTATCGATACCTGCCTGTTCATCGGTCCGGCCCGCGACGCCGGCGACTGGAACGTGGTCAAGGATCTGTTCGCCGCCGATGCGCTCGCCAACGACCAGCGCCGCATGCTGCTGTCGGGCAAATCGGCCGACGGCCTTGCCAATGCCGGCCCGATCGTCTGCGCCTGCTTCGGCGTCGGCCGCAACACCATCTGCGACAGCATCGCCGCCGGTGCCCGCACCCCCGCCGATATCGGCGCCAGGCTCAAGGCCGGCACCAATTGCGGCTCCTGTATCCCCGAGCTGAAACGCCTGATCGCGCAGACCGGCACCGGCGACGCCGAGCCGCGCAAGCTCGCTGTGGCGAACTGATCCCAACCAGCGTCATTGCGAGCCAACGGGTCGCGCGAATGCGCGCCCGATGACAGGCTCCGCGAAGCAATCCATCTCACCACCCGGGCGGTGAAATGGATTGCTTCGTCGCTGCGCTCCTCGCAATGACGACCAGAGGTAATCGACGCCAGCGGTCGCGTCCTCTATGCTTCACCCGCTCCCCAAACGGATGAACCAGGAAATGATGTATCTGGAAACGCCGCCGCGCCTGATCGAAACCCAGGCTTACACGGCCATGCCCGCCGAATTCCGCCGCAAGCAGCCGACTGAATGGGCCGACGCCAACCGGCCGGGCGCGCCGACCGATTGCTTCATCGAGGGCCCGTCGTTCGACGCCGACGGCAATCTCTACATCGTCGACATTCCCTTCGGACGCATCTTTCGGATCTCGCCGGACAGGAAGTGGTCGCTGATATCGGAATATGACGGTTGGCCCAACGGGCTCAAGATCGGCCGCGACGGACGCATTCTCGTCGCCGACTATCGCCACGGCCTGATGGAGCTCGATGCGAAGACCGGCCGCATGAGCAACGTCCTGCGGTCGCGCAACTCCGAATCCTTCAAGGGCTGCAACGATCTGCATCTGGCCTCGAACGGCGATATCTACTTCACCGACCAGGGCCAGACCGGCCTGCACGATCCGACCGGGCGGGTGTATCGCCTCAAGGCCGACGGCCGGCTCGATTGCCTGATATCGACCGGCATCAGCCCGAACGGCCTCGTGCTCGACCCGGCGGAAGCCGCGCTTTACGTCGCGATGACGCGCGACAATGCGGTGTGGCGCATGCCGTTCATGAAGGACGGCAACGTCTCCAAGGTGAACCGCTTCTGCAGCCTGTTCGGCACCAGTGGCCCCGACGGCTTGACCATGGATGCGTCCGGCCGCCTGTTCGTCGCCCACGCCTCGCTCGGCCACGTCTTTGTGTTCGCAGCCAATGGCGAACTGATCGCGCGGATCAAGTCGTGCGCCGGCCAGAGCTGCACCAACGTCGCGATCCGCGAGAAGAAGATTTACATCACGGAGTCCGTGACGGGTACGGTGCTGGTGGCGGATATCGGCGGTCTCTAACCGTCATTGCGAGGAGCAAAGCGACGAAGCAATCCAACACTTGTTCTGCCGCACGATGAATTGCTTCGCGGAGCCTGTCATCGGGCGCGCATTCGCGCGACCCGTTGGCTCGCAATGACGAAGACTCACCCCCTCCGGTGCTTCGCATTCACCGCGATCGCCGCTGCCGCCGTCCGGTTCTCGACGCCGAGCTTCGAATAGATTTGCTCGAGATGCTTGTCGACGGTGCGCGGCGAGAGGCCGAGGATCTGCGCGATGTCGCGGTTGGTCTTGCCCTTGGAGAGCCAGGACAACACCTCGCCCTCGCGCGTCGTCAGTCCCAGTTCGCTCGAAAACTCCGCCGGCGTCTCTGCGCCGGCATCCCTGGCGAGCCGCAGCAGGAATTCGTTCGGGCCCAGCGTTCCCATATATTGCAGCCGCAGCTGCTCGTTGCCGGGAAGGGAGGCCATCACCGCGGCCTTCGATCCGGCCTTGCCCTTGCGCGCCTGGTCAAGCCATTGCGGGATCGGTTCCGGCAGCATCACATCGTCGTCGGCGTCCGCGGCCAGCGTATCCGACAGCAGTTTTTGCGCCTGCGGCGTCGCCCACATGATCTTGCCGGCGCCGTTGACGGCCAGCAGATAGCGCCCGGAGACGTCGAGCGCAGCGCGCGCGCTCTGGGTCATGCGGGCATTGGCAAGGTGGACGCGAATGCGCGCCAGCATCTCCTCGACCACGATCGGCTTGGTGACGTAATCGACGCCGCCGGCCTCCAGCCCGCGCACGATATGTTCGGTCTCGGCCAGCCCCGTCATGAAGATGATAGGCACATTGCCGAGGCCGGCATCGCGCTTCAGCCGCTTGCAGGTCTCGAAACCGTCGATGCCCGGCATGACCGCGTCAAGCAGCACGATGTCGGGCGTGATCTGGTCGACGATCCGCATCGCGGACGCGCCGTCGAGCGCGACCATGACCGTCATCCCGGCGCCGTCGAGCGCATCGGTCAGAAGCCGCAGCGTCTCCGGCGAATCGTCGACGACGAGAGCGACGTCGCGCTTTTTGGGGTCAGTGATCATAGGAGTGCAGGGCTTTCAGGGACGCCATGTACTGGTCGAGATCGAAGCGATCGATCAGCAGGCGCATTTGCGAAACGAAATCGGCGTGCTCGGGATGCTCGTTGCCGATCTCGTCGAGCTTGATCTGGATGGCTCTGATGTAACCGAGTTGGCCGAGCCCGATCAGTTCCTCGATGTGCTTCACCGGTGGCCGCGATCCCGTTTCCGGCTTCCAGTGCGGCACGACGGTCTGGTGGGCCTCGTATTGCCATTCCAGCTTGAGCAACTGGCGGATGGTGGGAAGCACCTTCTCGGCGGCGGCGTCTAGCAC
>JAQSDT010000385.1 GCA_029946075.1 bacterium
GTAGGCCTGCTCTGCCGGTTTGAGGTGGCGTCGGGTCAGCATAACCAGCTCATCGCGGTGTGAATTCCGCAGCGCATCGATCATGGCCATGTGATCCCGGCGGGCGTCGTTCAGCGCTGACGGGTTGGCATAGGCATAGGACCGGATGCCCGAGACCTTCTGCGCCAGGTTCTCGATGGTCTCTATCAGGCAATGGTTGCCGCACAGCCCGAACAGGGCGCGGTGGAATTGCACATTGCTGTGGAATACGGCCAGCAGGTCACCGGCATCGACGGCCTTGCCGTGCTCACGCTGGACGGCTTCCAGCCTGGCGATGTCGCCCGCAGCCACCGGAAACGGCAAAATGCGCACCGCCATCACCTCGAGTTCCTCGCGAACGAGATAGATCTCGCTGACGTCGCGCGGTTTCAGGTCGCGAACGATTGCGCCGCGGTTAGGGATGCGTTCGACGATTCCCATCTTCTCCAGTTCGAACAGCGCCAGCCGCACGTCGCCGCGATGGGTGTCGAAGTCCGTGCACAGGTCCTGCTCGACCAGGCGTTCGCGCGGATGTCGGCGGCCGAGTACGATGTCTTCCTCAAGCTTTCCGACAATCTGACCCACGATCGAAGGCGCGCGCGCCACGGCATCGGACGCCGAGGGTGGCTGTCGGGATATCGCCGACTCCCGGCGGGGAAGCGGCTTTTTGGGGTTTCGGGCAGTCGGCATCGGTCAAGCGTGCCATTTTGCCAAATAGTATACAATCTAAAAAACTATCTTGTTTGCAGTCATCAACCGGGAGATAGTGCCGACGCCGGGCGCGTCCCGGCCACAACTCAGCCGGCAAAGCGGCGACAGCAGGGAGGATTTCAATGTCCGTTTCACGGTATCTGCCGCTTGCGCGCGGCATTCTGCTCGGTGCGGCGCTGGCGATGACGTCGTCGGCGGCGCTGGCGCAAAAACGCGAGTTCTCGTTCGCCTACGACCAGCCCAAGAACAGCGGCTACGGCATTGGCGCCGAAATGTTCAACAAGAAGCTCGGTGAGCTCAGCAAGGGCACGCTGTCGATCAACCAGTATCCCGGCGCCCAGCTCGGCACCGAGGCGCAGACCCTGCAGAAGGTCCAGACCGGCGACATCGACTTCGTGATGCTGTCGACCGCCAACGCCTCCACGGCGCAGCCCGAGTCCGGCGTGTTCTCGATCCACTTCATCTTCCGCGACGAGGCTCACGCCATCAAGGTACTCGGCGACCCCGCGGTGATCGCGGCGATGAAAGAACTGTACGCGGCCAAGATGAAAGGCGCGCACATGCTGGGCCTCGGATCGCAGGGCCTTCGGCATATGTACGGCAAGAAGCCGGTCGAGAAGGTCGCGGACCTCAAGGGCGTCAAGGTCCGGGTGCAGGCCACCGTCACCGAGGACACGCTGTTCCCGGCCTACGGCGCCCAGGTCGTGCACATGCCGTTCGGCGAAGTCTATACCTCGCTGCAGACCGGCGTGGTCGACATGGCCGAGAACGGCATCAACAACTATCTCGTCAACAAGCATTACGAGCCGGCGCCGGTGCTCTCCCTCACCGAGCACGAAGCCAACAATGCGGCGCTCTTCGTCAGCGACAAGGTGTGGAGCAGCCTTACCGACGAGCAAAAGAAATGGGTGCAGGCCGCAGCCGACGAGGTCAGCCGTAACGAGCCGGCGGCGGCCTTCAAGCTCGAACACGAGGCGCAGGCGAAGCTTGAGAAGATCGGCGTCAAGGTCGTCAAGAACGTCGACAAGAACGGGTTCATGGCGATCAGCAAGCCGATCCAGGACAAGCTGGCGTCCGATCTCGGGCCGAATGCCGTCAAGGTGCTCGGCATGGTTCGCAACATTCAATAACTGGCACGTCGCGCGGCGGGGAAGCTCCCTGCCGCCGATTCCCTCACGCGAGTTCAGGTCATGTCGGGATTCAACAGCCTCGTCCTGCAAGAACAGCGGCATCTGAAATGGCGCGAGCTGGACTGGCTCGAACAGGTCCTGATGATTCTCTGCGGCGTCGCCATCACCGGCTTTTCGGTCCTGGTGATGTGCGACATCGTCACCCGCACCATCGGTCATCCCTGGCTCTGGCTCCAGGAGGCGACCATGACCTTCTTCATCTACGGCATCTTCGTCGGCGTCGGCGTGGCGACCCGGCGCAACGACCATCTCTATCTGGCGGTGCTCGCGGAGTCGCTCAGCGGCAACAAGCGGCTGTTCTTCGAAATCTTCAACCGCGTGGTCGTTCTCGGCGTCGCGTTCTGCATGATCTATTTCGGCTATCTGAATTTCCTGGACGGCTTCAAGAGCCTGCGCATGCCGTCGATGACGCCGCTGGCGAGCCTCTACGCCGCCATTCCATTGTGCGGGCTGCTGATTTCGGTCTTCACGATCGAGCAGATGGTCAACGGCTGGAAGCACGGATTTGCGAGCGACTCCCGCGCCGACGAGAAGAGGAAATCGCTGTGACGGTCAATGGCGGCCTCATCTTCCTGATGGGATTTCTGTTCCTGTTCTTCGGCTATATGGGCGTGCCGGTGGCGTTTGCCCTGATCGCGTCGGTGCTGGTGGTGACGGCGCTCACACCGGTCAGCCTCGCCTCCATGATGGCGCAGCTGTTCAACGGGATGGACACCGAAGCCCTGCTCGCGATTCCGTTTTTTCTGCTGGTCGGCGATCTCATGACGTCCGCGAACGTCACCTCGCGCATGATCACGCTGTCGCAGAAGATGGTCGGCCACTTTCGTGGCGGTCTTGCGCAGGTGGTGACGATCTTCAGCATGTTCTTCGCCGGCATCTCGGGCTCCTCCGCGGCAGATGTCGCCATCCTGTCGCGGACGCTGGCGCCGGAAATGAAGCGCGAGGGCTATAATCTCGCCTTCACCGCGGCCCTGATCGCTTCCGCCTCGACGATGGCCAATCTCATTCCGCCGAGCATCATGGCGGTGGTGTATGGGGCGACCGGCAACGTGTCGATCGGCGGCCTGTTCCTCGGCGGCGTGGTCCCGGGCGTTTTCGTCGGCATCGGATTGATGGTCTACAGCCACTTCTTCGGTCCGGTCGGCCTGAAGCACAAGCGCGCGACGTTCGGCCAGTTTGCGACGGCCACCAAAGAGGCGGCGATCCCGCTGATGATCCCGTTCATCATCATGGGCGGCATTCTGAGCGGTCTGTTCACGCCGACCGAGGCCGGCATCATCGCGGTCGCCTACATCGTGTTCGTCGCGATCCCGCTGCTGAATCGACGGCATTATCGCCATCTGCCCCGCGACCTGGCACTGACCGGGCTGCTGTACTCGATCCCGCTCATCACCATCGGTGCAGCCTCGGTGTTTGGCTGGATGCTGGCCTATCTGCGCGGCCCGGCCGTCGTGTCGGGGTGGATCTCGTCCGCGGCGGGCGGCGATCCCTTCATGATCATGCTGCTGCTGGTCGTGCTGTTCGTCATCGTCGGCGATTTCATCGATGCGATTCCAGCCATCATCATCTTCATGCCGATCATCACCGACCTCACCCAGAGCACCGACATCAATCCGGTCCATATGGGCGTGGTCATTATCGTCACGCTGGCATTCGGCCTGATCACACCGCCTTACGGCCTCGCGCTGCTGATGGCATCGAAGTTCGTTGGCGTGCGGTTCGGCCAGGCGATGCTTGCCTCGCTTCCGATCTATTTGGTGTTCTTTGCGGCGATCGCGTTCTGCATCTTTTTTCCCGAAGTGGTACTCTGGCTGCCCAAGCACCTGATGCCGGAATCGGTCGGCTGCTTCAGGAATCCGAGCGGCACCGGGTATATCTGCCCCTGACGGCCATCGGGCGGCGAGCGTTGTGCACTGCGGCCACGGGACCGTGGCGGTCAACCCTGGCGGTCCATGCGTGCCTGATCGCCTGGTCGCGGCCCCGCGCGCCCTCCTTATATCGCTCGCCGTGACGCTCGCCCGGGGCTAGCATTGGAACCGTGCAAGCGAACCGGATACCGGCAATGCGCAAG